>CAZAUW010000035.1:0-7978 GCA_964488295.1 uncultured Candidatus Peribacteria bacterium | reverse complement strand
GTGGCTTTTCTTTCCCGGCACACTGCAGTACTTTTTGCAATTCCGTATGTGCAGGGTGGGTGTTCAGGAAAATTTCCCTTGGTGCGGTTTGAATGAACCGAACGAACGTTGCTTGCTAATCGTCTGTGTCTTTGTAAACATCAAAATGGTCGCCATCGCAGTTGGTCATCAGGATGATGCGTGGCGAATATTGGTGGAAAGAGTTTCGGTACTCGCATGTTTCGAGCAGGAAGATGTCGCTTTTTCCCCGGCGCCAGTTGCGTCCGCCCAATTCTTTGAGCTTCGTGCCCACGACGACCGTCGGATCCTTGCCCGTCTCAATGAGCAGCCGCGCTGCCATCGCGGTCGTCGAGGATTTTCCGTGGGTGCCGCAGATACAGATCAACCTGCTTCCCCGCGAAAGATCCCCGACTGCTGCAGGATAGGACTTCTGCATACTGCCGTACTCTTTTGCTTTTTGTCTCTCGGGGGAGGACTCCGGAATTGCTTCCGAGTAGACAAACAGATCGCAATCTTTGGGCACCGCTGCTCCGCTTTGGTCCAATACAATCCCGATGCCTTGGCTTCGCAAATCGTCCAGCAATGCGCTTTCGCTGCGGTCGCTGCCGAACACGGTATGGCCGGCTAATTTCTGCAGCGCCGCATAGGCGCTGAGCCCGATACCGCCAATGCCGGAGCAGTAGATTTTCACTTCGGTTTTCTACTGTTTTTTCACTCCTTCTACGAGTCGAAGATCCGTTGAAATGTTGAAGCCGAGATCCCATGCTTCGCTTTGTATCTTGTGTCTTGCATCTTGGATCTTCACTCTGCGCTCTAGCCCAATCCCCGATATTGACGTATCCTGCAATACGATGCCGTACCGCTCGCTCGAGCCTTTTTCCAAGCGTCTCATCATCATCATCGGACTCACCGTGGTGGGCTTCATGACCTTCGGGCTGGCGCTCTCGTTCTACCGTAATGTCCTCTTCGACCAGACACTCAAAGACATCTCGCAGCAGAACGAGAAGCTGCAGCAGAGCATCCTCGCCGATCAGAACCAGCTGGATTACTACCAGTCTGCGCAGTACAAGGACAAATACGCCAAAGAGAGCCTGGGGAGGCTCAACCGCGGTGAGAAGATGCTCATCATCGAAAAAGATCCCTCCCTGCCAAACCTCCAGGCGGGTGCCGGACTCTCACCCGGCGAAGCGGCACAGGCCGCCTACGAAGAGCACCTGCGTGAATTGCCCGTGTATCTGCACTGGGACCTCTACCTCTTCCATCGCGATAAAATAGAGGAATTGAAGAAAGGATTTGAGCGGCAATAAATTACCTCTTCAAAAATCAAGAGTACCCTTTGTTTCTCTTTACATATCATACCATTTCCATTTCAAAAAGATACCGCGAAGCTTTCACACAGAGGCTCTGTGATGAGGAAAAAAACGAAATCGATTGGTATAACTTTGAAAGCGAAGTGGTATCACTTTTCATATAAGATGTTTGTTCCGAAAGGCATGTCCTGATGAACTTTTGAGATATTTTTCGAAGGCTAATGCTTTCATTTTGTTTGGAAAAGCAGCCACAAAAAGCAGCTTATGCTCAGAGGATTTGCTCGTCGTGTGAGTTGTACCCCGATCGTGCTGGATTAAACGCTTTCGAAGATCAGATGTATAACCTGTATAAAGTTTTCCGTTACTTAGACCAAGGATGTAAACGCAGTGCATACTGAAGATATGTAAGTTTGGCTGTGCCACGCGAAGCGCAGCCTAAGTGGAGATAAGTGCCCCACTCCGCCTTCGGCTCCGGAGAGCGTTCGATTTCGGGTGCCTGAAAGTATGAATTTGTGACAAGATGAAGCCACTTTCTCCACTTTGAACATGTCGACTCCGAAAAAAACGCTTCATCAGGCCATCCTGCGTGCCCGCACTGCGGCAGCCTGAACACAAAGCGAAAAGGGTCTCGCAACGGTGTCAAAAGACACTTCTGTAACGATTGCAGGAAGAGTTTCAGCATCGATCACCGTCGCAAGGCAGAGCCGCTGCTGTCGCTGCATCTCAAAGGCGCGAGCACCCGCACACTCGCTCTACGCATCGGCAAGGGCATTGATACCGCCTACAGAACCCTGGTGACCGAGCTGGATGCCCTCCCGCACAACAATGAGATCACGCTCAGCTACTGCAATCCCAAGCGGTTCTGTGGATTTCTGGTGGTCGATGGGAAGTACGTGGCAGTCAAAGGCTACGACCGGAAGATTCCCTTCATCTACGGCATCGATTACCTGACACACGACATTCCCATCTGCCTGCTCGCGCCGTCGGAGAACTTCTCTGCGATGCTCCAATACTTCACGAAGCTCAAGAACACCGGCTACGATCTCCAGGCGCTCATCTGCGACGACAACGAATCCATCCGTCTGGAAGCTCGTCAGGTCTACCCCGGCTGCATTGTCCAGCTCTGCCATGTCCATTTCCTCGAGAACATCCGACGAACACTCAAAGTTCGCAGCGAGGAGACCTACAGAAGTTTCCTTACAGATCTCGAAGAGAAGATATTCAAGCTTCCGTACCTCGGGCAAGCGAACCTAGAGCGCCATATCCGCTGGAGAGCGCCACGGCACTACGATGATGCACTGAAGATCGCAACGCTCAATTACATCTTCGACTACAGTGATCTCCTCACGGGGTACGTCACAGCAGAGAAACTCTTCCACAACGGTTGCCCGAGAACGACCAATCTCATCGAAAGCTACAACAAACAACTGAATGGCAGACTCAAGACCATCCAGAGATTTCAGAGCTTCAACACTGCGGAACGCTGGCTCTCCGCCTGGATACTCCGACGAAGACTCACGCCATTCACAGATTGCAGAACAAGATTCCGGCATCTAAATGGAACCTGCTCTCTGGAGAAAACGAGGATGAAGAAATTCAAACTCCCCGAACTCTTCTAAAGTTCAGGCACCCGAAATCGAACGCTAGCTCCGCGGGGCACCCTTCGCTGCGCGAAGTGTGGTTGCGGGGGGAGGATTTGAACCTCCGACCTCGAGGTTATGAGCCTCGCGAGCTACCAGGCTGCTCCACCCCGCGTCGAGGGCAGCATTGTGAAGCAGATCGCAGGCACTTGCAAGGAAGACGAAGATCTGTAGAATGGTTCGGCTATGGCACATAAGAAGGCCGGCGGCTCTACCCTCAACGGGCGCGACAGCGTCGCCAAGCGGCGCGGCGTCAAGCGCTTTGGCGGCCAAACGGTCAACGCGGGAGAAATCGTCGTGCGCCAGAAAGGCTTCTGGTTCTTCCCGGGCAAGAACACTCATGTGGGTAAGGATTGGACCATCCATGCGGACGTGGGCGGGATCGTGCGCTTCGCCCACAAACGGCGGATGAAATTCAACGGGTTAAAGGAGCGCTGCACGGTTGTCTCGATTGAACCGGCTGCAAAATAATGCCGCCGTCCGTCGTTTATTCGTTGTTTCGTTTTTTCGAAGAAACGAAAAAACGTGAAATGCGTGAACCGCCGTTGCAGATCTATTCCCACCCGCTTCGGTCATCGCTACCATACCGCCATGTCCGAATTCGGGGGTCCAGAGATCGGCATACCCGGTGAAGGCGGGGGTTCCGCCCCTGAGCAATTAAGCGAGGAAGCCAAGCAGCGGTTTGCCGCGGCTGCGGCGGCGATGATGGCGATCCAAAAGGAGGAAAAGCGCAGCAAGAAGCGCGATTCTAGGGTGGCCAAAACCATCATCCAGTTCCTCAATGACGACCGTTACACACACCTCTTCGTCCTGATCTCGCGGCTCGTGGCGCGCGATTGCCCGTCGATCTTCATCCTTGCCATCCTCTCGCTCATCAATGACGACTGCTTGAACGTGGTGCAGGAATACCGTAAGGAATCCACGGCAAAAACCTCGGCAGAGAAGGTGCAGGGGAACAGTCAGGTAACGGAGGGCGGCATGGACGCGCAGACGAAAGCGATTCTGGTGGAATGGATTACGCGCATGCAGATGGTCTTGTCGCTCGAAGCCACCCAGATCCTCACGCGATTGATGGTGGATGAGAGGAACATCGACGGGACCGTACTGCAGCTCACTACCTTCGTTACGCAGGAATTCTTCCAGTCATCGAAGGGCGGAAGGAGGAAAGTGCCGTTCGAAAGCCTGCACCCGCTCACGGCGAGCATTCTGCAAACAGTCTTCGAGCCATTCATGGATCGCATGGAGAAGAAGTTTTTGCAGAAAGCGGAGCACGATGATGAGTAACCGTATGCTTCTTCGGTTGAGCGGAGCCTGGGCGCAGCGGCCCGCTTTCTCCCGTAACCGGGACGCCGCGTCCCGGCTATGGCGCAGAAAACTGGAAATCCCTGATCGGCGTCTGTTTCTTGCCATCAATTTCCGCATATAGCCGCAGGCGCTCGACCCGCATCTTGAATTCCGGTACACCGAGAATCTTGAGGATTTTCTTCTTGCGTACCGCAAACTTCTGCGGATGCCGGATGCGCGCGAGGGTAATGTGAGGATTGAAAGGCTTACCAGGCGGATTGGGCCAGGGACAGCGCTTCTTGAGTCGTGCCAGTTCTTCCGAGAAGGGAACGTCGAGAAAGATAACTTTGTCTTCTCCGTGCGCGCCAAAGGTCGAAATGCCTTGGATCTTGAGGTCGAAGGGGTGCGATTGTGCGGCGATTTTCTCGACCTTCTTGATGATCTGATCATACTCGATCTCCATCACCTGGGGCCAAAACTGGAGCGTGAGGTGAGGCGACTCGGGATTTTGGAAACGGAGGATATCGGCGAAATCTTCGAGCAATACCTGCAAGTTCCTCCATCGTTCCTTTGCCTCATTTTCCAGAGCAATAGCCACAAAAGCTGCTCGGAGAGGGAAACAAATCTTGTCTATGTCGCACAGGATACTATGATCAACTATGATGGGTAAGAAGCTTCAAACAGGAGTCCGGTTTCAGGACAGGTTCACCAAGCGCATTGCGGAAACAAATCCGCGCGTTATTTTGGATATCCTCCGGTTGAGCACGAAAAACAGAGTGCGAGAGATGCAGGGGTTGGTAAAAAACTGGATCCTTGGGACATTTTCTTCCCTGCCCGGGCATATGCCCATCATTGACCGCGCGGCGTCCGGACTCGCACGCCATATCCTTTCCTATGAAATATGGCAGTCCGTCTCGCATCTTCTGTGGCCCGATGATGACTTTCATAAGGATTTGACACAGCAAAAAACACCCTACGAGGAGTTGATGGATGAGAGGATACGAAAAACCTATCAAAGAGCCATTGTTCTGCTCATGCGCCAGTTGCGCCAGCATCTTTCGCAGAGGCTCAAAAAATTTAATGAAATAAACGAAGAGATCGAGATGGCATGAATCAACGCTTCAGCACAGCCAAAAAAGCTTCCTGGCTCAGTGTCACCCGGCCCATTTGTTTCATGCGTTTCTTCCCTTTCTTCTGCTTTTCGAGGAGCTTTTTCTTGCGGCTGACGTCGCCGCCGTACAGGTAGCCCGTCACGTCCTTACGGTAAGCCGCTACCGTTTCGCGCGCCACGATCTTGCCGCCGACCGCTGCCTGGATGGGAATGGGGAATTGCTCTTTGGGAAGCACTTCCTTGAGCTGTTTGCAAATCACGCTGCCCACATGGTGCGCTTCGCTGCGATGGACGATGGTGCTCAGGGCATCCGAAGGTTCCCCGAGCAGGAGGATATCGAGCTTCACCAGATCGCCGGCGCGGTACCCCAGCGGCTCATAACTCATGGATGCGTAGCCGGAGGACGCGGATTTCAACTGGTCGAAGAAATCGAGGACGATGCCCTGCAGCGGGACTTCGAATTGCAGCAGGGCGCGGTCGGCATCCAGGTACTCAAGCGACTGATAGATGCCGCGGCGCTCTTGCACGAGCGACATCGCAATGCCCACGTCGGCCTTGCGGCAGACAATCTCGAGCTTCACCCATGGTTCTCGGATTTCCTCAATGTACGTCGGGTCAGGGAAATCGGCGGGATTGCTGAGGCTCGCGGTATCCGGCTCATTGATTTTGAGCAAACTGGGACGCACGACCGCTCCCGGGTTTTTGGCGTTCAGTTTGACTTCATAGAGCACGCTCGGGGCCGTCACCACCAGATCGCAGTTATACTCACGCTCCAGGCGTTCCTGGATGATGTCGAGGTGCAGGAGTCCGAGAAACCCGCATCGAAAGCCGTTTCCCAAAGCCGTATTGCGCTCATGTTCCATCTGCAATGCGGCGTCGTTGAGCGAGAGCTTTTCCAGCGCCTCTCGCAGTTGCGCGTAATCGTCGGCTTCGGTGGGATACAACCCCGCGAAGACCATCGGCTGCACATGCTTGTACCCCGGCAGGGCCTCAGCGTCCTCGCGCGAAACGATTGTGTCGCCCACGCGCACGTCTTTGACGTCCTTTAACCCCGTCACAACGTAGCCGATTTCGCCGGCATGGAGCGCGGCATCCTGCACGTACTTGGGAGCAAAGTGGCCCACTTCCAGCACTTCGAACTGCGTTTTGGTGCCCAGCAGCTTCATCCTCTGACCTTTGGTGAAATTTCCCTCCACCACTCGCACGTACGCCACTCCTCCGCGGTAGGTATCCATGATGGCGTCGAAGATGAGGGCTCTCGACAGGGATTCCGAGGAAGCCGACGATACCGACGAATCCGAGGAAATTTTCATCGTCGGTATCCTCGGACTCGTCGGATTCTTCGGAATTCCCAGAGATGGCGCCGGAATTTTCTCAATCACCGCTTCGAGCACTTCCCTCACCCCCCTCCCCTCCTTGGCGGAAATCAGCAGGATGTCTTCTTTTTTGCATCCCAAAAGCTTCATCACTTCTTCGCTCACGCGCGCGGGATCCGCCGCGGGCAAGTCGATTTTATTCAGCACCGGGATGATCGTGAGGTCATGCTCCATCGCCATGTAGAGCACCGCGAGGGTCTGGGCCTGAATGCCCTGCGATGCATCCACAAGGAGGATCGCGCCCTCGCATGCGGCGAGCGACCGGCTCACTTCGTAGCGGAAATCGGTGTGACCCGGGGTGTCGATCAAATTGAGCTGCACGCCTTTGTATTGCATCCGCACGGGGGTGAGCTTGATCGTGATGCCGCGTTCGCGCTCCAGCTCCATCATGTCGAGCGTCTGCTCTTTCATCTCGCGCTTCTGCAGCGTCCCTGTGATCTCGATCATGCGGTCGGAGAGCGTCGACTTGCCGTGGTCGATGTGCGCAATGATGCAGAAATTCCTAATATCCATAGAATGACAGAGGGCGACCTGCCCGCCGTAGCTCGCAGCGAAGCGGAGAGCGCAGGCGGGTGATGCAGAAATTACGGATATCCATGGAAATACATGATAGCTGAAGGAAGCGTATATGATATGTGGTATATCGTATGTCGTATAAGACATCCTGAATCATCATATACGACATACCACATACGACATACGAAATTACTTCATCCCCATAAACATCTCATGGATCGCCACATTCCCGCGGCGCACTTCCGGATGGAACGTCCCCGCGAGCATGTTGCCCTGCCGCACGAGCACCGGGTTCCCGCTCTCCTGGCCGAGCACCTCGACCCCTTTGCCCACGTGTTCGATGACCGGCGCGCGGATGAACGCGGCGAGTACGGGTTCTTTGAGTCCCGCGATCTTCAATTCTTTTTCGAAGCTCTCGGTCTGCGGCCCGTACGCATTGCGCCGGATGACGATATCCATCAATCCAAGCGTGTCGGGCGCATGTTTACCTTTCGCTTGCTTGGCAATCACAATCGCTCCGGCGCAGGTGCCATAGAGCGGGAGGGTGCCATCCTTCACGCGCTTCTTGATCGCATCCCCCACTCCGGTGAGGTTCAAAAACCTGCTGATGACGGTACTCTCACCGCCCGGGATAATGAGTTTCTGGCAATGCGAGAGATCACGGAACGACCTCACCCCCAACGCGCTCATCCAAAGGTTTGCGAGTCTCTCCACATGCTCCCCAAAGGCACATTGAAAGCA
>CAZAUW010000034.1:6032-8092 GCA_964488295.1 uncultured Candidatus Peribacteria bacterium | reverse complement strand
TGGTGAAGGGGAACATCCTCATCAACAATACCGGTTCCCTCGTTGCTTCCAGCAGCCAGAGCCTTTCGGTCGCCGGCAACTGGACGAAGGAATCCGGTGCGACCTTCACCGCCAATAACGGCACCGTTACACTCAATGGCACCAGCCAGACACTTTCGGGATCCACCACCTTCTCGAGCCTCGTTGACCAACCTTCCTCTGCCGCGACGCTCAGTTTTCTTGCAGGATCCACACAGACTGTCACTTCAAGTCTCACCCTCCTCGGTTCTTCGTCGGCGCTCCTCACCCTCCAGTCCACTTCTCCCGGCATTGCATGGAGCATCAATGTGCCTGGTATCCGCACAGTGGGCTACGTCTCCCTCACTGACAGCACCAATACAGGCCCCTCCACCGTTCCCTGCGCAACCAATAGCGTCTATAGCTGCACGGATGGCGGGAACAACATCCGCTGGGTCTTCAGCTCCACTACCGGCGGCACGAACACGAGCACGAGCGCGAGCGTGGGCGGAGGATCACGGGGCGGAGGCAGCGCCGGACAAGCCCCATCTCTCCCAGTGACCGCCCCGACCTTGCCTGCCACACGTTTCTCTACCCCTCCCACTCAACATACCTTGCAAGACCGCCTCCTCCACAGACGACAGCAGAGGCTTCTGCACCTGCAATCTCTCCCGGCACAGCCTTACATTCATGCGCGACCGGTGCATGTGCCCACATCAGCCCCCGCCCGGTCTCGGCTCCACAGTGTCCGTGGATGATGCACACCTCACCGCTCCTTGCGAATTGTTCCATGAGACCGGGTATGGCCTGCGTATTTTCCTTGCCAAGAAGCAAGTGATTACGTCACGTGCTTTCCCATCGAAGAAATAACAGGAAATACTTTGCGAAGCTGATTCAATAATTTTTCCGGTAACAGATGGCTTTTACGCAGCCCGCCGTTTCAATGAATTACGCCTCCCCGGTATAAACTGCAATGGTTTGGTGAGCATCGCAATCAATCCATTGCGAACTTCAGTCATTATTTTACGCACAAAGGACGGTCGGGGTGTTACTTTCTCTTGCTCCGGAGCTTGCTGCGACTGTGCGGCATAAAAATTCACCTTGCCGTTCCTGCTGGTCCCTTCGGGTTTTATCACGCCTTGCAGAAGCGTCAGGTAATCACTGTATGTGCTGGCAGACAATCTGGTAGTCCTCAATTCCTCGCGCAGTGCATCCCTGCAGGCAAGGGCTTCCTTGCGGTTGGACGTGGCGACAGCCGCATCAATGCGGCTGCGGAGGGACTCATTCATGCGCGTAGTGCATACCCTTCACCCGGAAAATGCAAAACTTTTTTAGCCGGCAACGGCAATTTTCGCATCCCGCAGAGGCAAAAACATTTCCTACAATATTCTCCTGTACCGTTGGAGTTTGACCGCCATGTGCGCCCCTACGCACGCAAGCACCAGCACGGCCTTGAGCAGCCAGCCGATGAAGGGAACGACCACCAGCAGCTCGAGCCCCACGAGCACCAGGATGCTGACGCCGAAGAGCCCCCACTTGCGCCATCGTTTCTTATACGTGAGTTTGAGCCAGTGGGCGCCCATCACCGCCGCCAGGGGCACGAGGAAGAGGTATGACAAGCCGTAGAGCAGCAGGAGAATCAGGCCCAGCGGCAGGCCGATCACCGTCGCCATCAGGAAGACAGCCGCGACGGGGGTGAGGGTGATGTAGAGAAAACCCCAGAGCAGGCTCCACCAGGGGAACGCAATCAGGTATTTGCCTGCTTCGCTCAAGAGGTTCTTGGTGACGAGGATGAGGAGCCCGATCACCAGCAACTGCCACAGGAAGAATGCGATGACGAAGAACGTGAGCGCGGCGGCGATGCCGGCGGCCGCGCGGCCGGGCGCGATGGCGAATTCGGGATGGAACGAGGCTTGCCCCGCAAGCGACTGGCCGAAACGCAACGGGCCCGCCAGCTGCCAGTAGGAGACGTCATGCGCGAAGAACGCATTGGGGCCAAGCGAAATCTTCTTGCCCACCATCTTGGTGAAGCCGTGGATTTTGCTATCCACGAGAAGAGTATC
>CAZAUW010000034.1:2801-6022 GCA_964488295.1 uncultured Candidatus Peribacteria bacterium | reverse complement strand
GGAGGCGACCCCCGACATCAACCCGGCGCCCGGGCCCAACGGCCGGGCGCGCGATCTGGACCCTGCCGCCGCAGCCGCTCACATCGCCGTGCACGCCCCCCGTGACCACCACCGTGCCGCCCGCGGCGCGCACGTCGTCGCCCACCGAGCCGCCCACGATCACATTGCCCCCCGCGGCCATCACGCTCTGCTGGACGTTGCCTGCCAGGTTGAGGTCGCTGCCGGCCACGAGCAGGTCGCCCATCACGTCTTTATTCACGAGTACCTTGCCCCCCGCGGCGTACAGGTCATTTTGCACTGGGGTGCTGAGCACGAACGGGTCGCCCTGGCGGAACGTGGCGGCGACGGCGAGCGGGACGGCCGACACGGTCACCAGTGTTGCCGCAAGGAAAAGCGACAGGCGTTTCATACGGGGAGAAGGTATTTCAATGATTATACTGATGCGCTTCGAATCTGCACTTGCTGGCTTGGTGAAATGACTGAATGGTTAACGGTGGAGAAAATGGTTCAATGGTGAAATGGTTAAATGGTTAAATGGTTGCAGGCAACGGCTGAAGCATGCGAAAAAAAGTCATGTATCACGCTTGCGCACCATTCAGCCATTTTGCCATTTCTCCATCACTCCCATAACTTCCACCCATCATCATTATCATTTTTCCACGATCCCGTACATCGCGTGTGTCTTGCTGGTGCGCAGCGCCCACTGGCGGTCGCCGAAGGAGTAATGCCACCATTCGCTGGGCACGTTCACAAAGCCCGCTTGGGTCATGGCGGTAAAGAGCAGCAGCCGGTGGCGGCGCTGGTCGGCCGAGAGGCCCGGGTGCCACAGGTAGATGCGTTCATTGCCGATCTCGTCGACGCCGGTGCCCATATCCACATCCTTGCCGGTCTGGGTTTCCGCGAGCGTCACGTCCACCGCCCCGCCTGTTACGTGCGGCGGGCAGAAGTCGGGGTCGGCGATCACGTCAACGGTGCGGTCGTAGAGCTCCTGTCCCTCCAGGCCTTGCGCGGCCAGGCTTTGCCGGATCTCCGCAAAGTACTGCTGCTGCAATTCCATCGGCCGCAGGGCGTCGGTCATCTTGAGCGTGAGTGTGCCGCCCGTCATGTGCCCCAGGATCTCTTCGGCCAAAAAGAGCTTGGTGGCTGCGCACTCGCGCAAGTACATCCGTTTGGCTTTGGCGCCGTAGGGGGTGGAGCCGGGGGCAAAGACAATCTTCGAGCCGCGCTTGCGTGAAATCCCCTGCAGGTGGACGCACTTCTCGTCGCATTCCTGCACCGGCACCGACGCCATCTCTTTCGCCGGCATGTGGTAGAGGGGCCAGTCGTCCTGCGGCAAAGCCAAAAAAGACGTGAGGTCTTTGATGAGCGACGCCTGCCTGCGCAGTTTCGCCCGCAGGCTCCTCTCCTCGCCGGGGGTGGGGGCCTTCACGTCTTTGGGCTCAATCTGCTCAAGCGCCTGCGCGAAGTAGCGGGCGTTTTCCTGCCAGAGTTGGTCAGTCGCAGCCGGGTCGGTCATATGCGCAGTATAGCGTGGGGTGTATTGAATGGTTGAAGGCTGAATGGTTGAAGGCTGAATGGTGCGCAAGCGTCACATGAGCTATATGCAAACGCTTCGGCCGTTGCCTGCAACCATTTAACCATTTCACCATTCTTTCAAGGACTTACTTCAACCCGCCTTCCCCATGCCCCGCTCCCAGGTCTTGAGCAGCGCGAGCGCCTGCTCGATCTCCTCCACAGCGATGTAGACCATCGCTTCCTTGCCGCAGGTGGTGGCGTAAATCGTGTGGATGTTGATGCCCGCGGCGGCGCACGCGCGCCCGACGCCCGCGATGGCGCCCGGCTTGTTCTTCATCTTGAACGCCAGCACGTCGGTGGTCGTCACCGGCCCCAGTTCCTTCAGCACGATCTTGCCCGTGTCGGTGTCGTCCACGATCAAGTGGATGATCGTTTGCATCTTGCCCTCGGTGCAGCAGATGGCGCTGATATTCACCTCCGCCGCGCGCAGTTTGTCGCCCACTTTGGCGAGCGAGCTGGGCATATTGGGCATGGTGATGTTCACTTGCACGGCCGTATCCATCATCAATCGGGGAAAAATCGGTTGCGGGCATTCTAGGGATGCAAAGGCCCCTGCACAAGCCACTTACCCGAAAGAAAGTCGGGATTTTAAGTGCGGCATCGTGTCGTCATGACGGCAAACAACATTGCCAAAACTTTCTTCACATTTCTTCTTCCCCGGAGCTTGCCGAGCCTGCTGGATGAAGGGAGCTCTCACCTTCATTCCCATCGTCGAACTGTCGCATGAACGCATGATATTCCGGAGTGAAGTAACACAACTCTCCGTCGTACCATGGGACTTTTACTATCTGCCATAGAGCTCTCCCCGCATCATCTCGTATGTGCCTGATAAACGTGGCTTCTGTTGGACGACCATCGATGTATCCGGGCGGATCTTGGTAGACTTTTGGCGCATTGGATGCATTCGGATTTGCCATGATATTCAATGGGGGAAGAATGTACAAAAAAGAACCTCCGGCTGGGAAGGGAGGCTCGTCTTGCGAAGTTTCCGTTCTTCTTCAACGCAGCCGCCCTTCCGCCGTAAGGAGGAGGATGGAAATGCGAAGGAGGAACGAAGATGGACGCATTTATGCGGAGTATCGCCTGCCCTGCCGGCTTTAGCAACAACAATCGCATGCGCACGTATTTTTTATCTTTCAGAAGCCAAAAATTACTCCCGTTCAGCCAGGAGTTGCTCCGCTTTTCTTTCCTGCATGCCGGTTACCGAGAAGTTGACGAAGCACATGCCGCCGTTTTCCAGGCATGGAATGTTTTTCACGAACCCTTTTTTGTCGATGCGATAGTAGACGGGCAGACTCACGTTGTCTCCGTTGTTGTCGGCCAGGTTATCGGCAATCAGCTGGAACGTTTCGATGTCAATGATGAACCGGGAACCGTCATATTTGGAGGAGCCGCAGACGATGCCATTCTCGGCCGGCACCCAATCCATGGTCTCGACGCTATCCAACGGGATCGGCATGCCGTCCTTGGAGGGTTTCGAGAGGATGTAGCCGTCGAACATCAAAGATAAGCCCCGGGGTCCGTTGAAAAATTTCACCCTCCCTGCTTTCTTGCCGTTGTCGTAGGGCACCAGGAATTCCACGCCGAAAATATTTCCCGCCTCCATGGCGAAAATCTTGCGCGCCGGCCCGCGTTGCGTGCCCGCC
>CAZAUW010000034.1:2305-2791 GCA_964488295.1 uncultured Candidatus Peribacteria bacterium | reverse complement strand
TCGTCGCGGCGCAAGATTTTCCCGCCGCCCAGTGCGAAATCCTTGGCGGGGGGCCCGCCTGGCGTGCCCGGATGGAGCGCTTGGGGGGAGCGAAGTATGTTGACGGGGTCGGGGTAGTTTTCCACGCTGCATGCGGTGACTTACTCCCATGGAATGATGGGGGTGAGGAATTTCTTTCCAGCCACCGGGGCGTAATGAAGAACATTCTTCTCCATTACCGAGGCACTATACGGAGAAAAATGCGTTGCACAAGAAAAAACCGGCAGCCGCTCACCACCGGATTTTTCCCCCGTACGTCACCTTCCCTTTCCCCTGCACGATCTCGCCGATCACATACGCCCGATGGCCTTTTTTGCGCAGGTGCTCCATGACGGCCTTGGCCGCCCCCGGCGCCACCACCAGCGTTAGCCCCACGCCCATGTTGTAGGTGCAGAGCATATCGGATGGCGCTACGCTGCCGGGTTTGTGAATGATGGCGAAGCAGTG
>CAZAUW010000034.1:0-2295 GCA_964488295.1 uncultured Candidatus Peribacteria bacterium | reverse complement strand
CGATATGAGACGGCACAACACAACACGCGCATGCGTCAGCACCTGTGTTGTCGGTAAGGTCCTCCATGCAGAATGACACTGCCACCTCGCCATTCTTTGGATCCCCCCCCACCGGCCACCGGCCAGAATAACACGAGCAATCACGGCGCTGGAGGCAGTTGCCGACACGACGCGACGCGGAGTCGGCACTCGGGCTGTACCATGAGCTGTTGGATGACATCCATTCCGGGCGGCACGCGGATCTTTGCCAGATCAACCGATGCGTCCAGGAACTTCGGCAGGATGCGGTTGAGATTCCCGCCGATGCCGCCGCCGGTGATATGCGCCATGCCGTGCAGGCCGCGCGTCCCGAAGAGCTCGCGCACCGCCAGGTAGTAGCACAAGTGCGGCCGCATGATCGTCTGCAAAAACGTCTTCCCGCCGATTGTTGCGGACGCCAGCCGGGGGTGTTTTGCCATGAGCGCCCGGACGAGCGAGTAGCCGTTGGTATGGAGGCCGTTGCTGGGGATTGCGATCACGATGTCGCCTTTTTTGATGCGCGATCCGTCCACGATCTTCTTTTTCTCCACCACCCCGACGATGCTGCTTACGAGCACGTATGTCCCGGGCCGCAGCACGCCCGGCTGCTCGGAGGTCTCGCCGCCCGTGAGCGTGCAGCTCTGCGCGCGGCAAGCGGCCGCGATGGATGCGACGATCTTCGTCACCACCTTTCGTTCCAGTTTGCCGCAGATCACGGCGTCCTGCACGAAGAGGGGAACGGCGCCCATCACGACGATGTCGTTCACCAGGTGGTTGATCATGTCTTGGCAGATCGATTCCACGTACCCATGCTCGAATGCGAGTTTCTGCTTGCTCCCCGGTTCCTCGGTTTTCATCACGAGGACCGGATGCTTGTATCCCGGGAACCTGCCATCCGCGAGCGACGCAAACGCCCCCACGGCGTTGAGCACACGCTTGTCCGTGCCCTTGAGCATCCGCGCCATCGTTTTCTTGGCCGCGTCCGCCGTCGCGATATCCACGCCGGATTTCTTGTACGAAAGGGAGGGCATGGGTGGAGTATAGATGCTGCGCGGCAGCGATCCTAGGTCTCGAGAGGAAATCGAGGAAATCGATCCGCTTTCGCTCTCTGAGCTACGGCGGACAGGGGAGTGCGAAGAGTTCGAGGAATCATCCTTTTCCTCACTCAGAATGAATCGACGTGATGTGCACGTGCTTCTTTTCCTCTTCCTGGCGGTCGGCTTCCAGCGCGGACGTGTCGTCCATGATGCCGAACGCCCTCTCGGCGCGCGTTGGCCTCGCGGCTTTGCGCATCACCCCTTGCCCAGCCACCTTGCCCTTTTCCAACCCGATCACGCGCGTCTGCAGCAGCTCCGTGAGGCCGATATCGTGGGTGGCCACCAGCACCGTGGAGCCCTTTTTCCGAAGCCCGCGCAGCAGCTCAATCACGGTTGCCGCGTCATCCGCTTCCAGGTTCTGCGTCGGCTCGTCGGCCAGGACGATCAAAGGCTCGTGCACCATGGCTCGCGCCGCGGCCACGAGCGTTTTCTGCCCCGCAGACAACTCGTGGGGGAACGCGCCGCTGAGTTCCCGGATGCCCAGCCGTTCCATCATCCCGTCCACGCGCTTGATGATCGCCGCGCGGGGTGCCGCGGCAATCTCCAGCGGATACGCGATGTTTTCGAAGACGGTCCGTGTGGGCAGCAATTTGCGGTCCTGGAACATCACCCCGACCCTGCGGCGGTAGAGCTGCAATGCCGGCTTGGGGATCGTCCGCGCATCCACCCCGTCAATCTCCACTGCGCCGCTTGTGGGCTCCAGCGCAGCGATCAGTAGCATCAAGAGCGTCGTCTTGCCGCTGCCGCTTGGCCCAAGCAGGCAGACGAGCTCGCCCGGGTCGATGCGCAGCGTCACGCCCTGCAAGGCGGCCCTGTCGCCGTAGGTTTTTGTCACGTTCTTCAGCACGAGCATAGGCGTCACTATACCATCCATGCGGGTGGATGAGGCATTGCGCTTTCGGGTAGTTTGTAGTTTTTAGTTTGTAGTTGGCAGTTTCTACAAACTACAAACTACCAACTCATCACCATATACACCTCCCTGCTCCTCTCCCTACTCGCGTGCGTTTTTGCCAGGCGGATGTTTTTCCAGTCATGGCGCACCTTGCCGAGAAATTCATCAAAGTCCGCGCCGCGGAAAATTTTCACCGCGCAGCGGCCGCCCGGTTTCAAAAATTCGCGCGCAGTCTGCAGTACCGCTTGCGTGAGCTCCACGGAGGGCCACTGGTCGATGTCTTTGATG
>CAZAUW010000033.1:1103-8238 GCA_964488295.1 uncultured Candidatus Peribacteria bacterium | reverse complement strand
GGATGGGAGAGTAAATGGTCTAACGGCTGTCCACGCTATGTTCCGCGTGACGGAGTTGAAGGGTTTGTAGGTCTACTTCGCCACCGTCGGGCGGCTGGCAAATGACCTGGGCTTGCAGGAGCAGCCCTACGACATCAATGCCGTCGTTCAGAAAGCCCATGCGAAGGGCCTCTACGTCATCGCCCGGTACATCTCGCTCAAAGACCCGCTCTTCTCGCAAAAAGTTCCCGATGCCCAGATCCGCAATCCCATCAGCAAGGTCAGCGTGGGCGACGTGTGGGTGGACGGGTCCGCGGAGCCCACGCTGCGCTACAACCGCGAGATCATCACTTCATTGCTCAAGACCGGTGTGGACGAAATCAACCTCGATTACATCCGTTTCCCCACCGAATATTCCTACAAGGCCGTGGGGCTGCTCGGCCGCGAGAAGGCCGACAAAGTGGAGGCGTTCATCCGCATGGTTCGCCAGACCATCAACGCCGTGCACCCGCAGACGAAGCTCGGCATCAGCACCTACGCGATCATCGGCTGGAACTACAAGGTGAACGTGGAGGCGCTGGGGCAGGATGTTACGCGCTTCGCCCCGCTCGTGGATGTCATCTCGCCCATGGCCTACCCCAACAGTTTCGCCAAGAACGAGTACTTCCGGCCCGGCAAGGACCCGCGCAGCCGCATGTACTTCCTCGTCTACCGCACCCTCACGGGATACGAGAAGGCATTGGGTCCCGAGCAGGGCAAGAAACTGCGGCCCTGGATCCAAGGCGGATTCGCCACGCCCAAAGACCTCCGCGACGAGATTGACGGCGTGTACGACGCAGGCTTGTGCGGGTTCCAGGTGTGGAGCGCGGGCAACATCTACAGCGCGGCGTACAAGGCGATCGCGGGATTGCCGGGGGTGCCAACACGCTGTCGCTAGTTGTTCAGTGTTTCAATGGCTCAGCGGTTCAGTGAATCCGTTAGAAGTCATAAGTCATAACTTTCACTGAGCCATTGAAACACTGAATCACTGACTGTATTCCAGTATTCTGATACTCTACTATTCCTCTCCCATGCAGCAGTACCTTGACCTGCTCCGCCATGTGCTCGACCACGGCCAAAAAAAGGATGACCGCACGGGGACGGGGACACTCAGCATCTTCGGCTACCAGATGCGGTTTGATTTGCGGCAGGGGTTTCCGCTGGTGACGACGAAGAAAGTGCCCTTCCATGCCGTCACCCATGAACTTCTGTGGTTTTTGAGCGGTGACACAAACATCCGGTACCTCGTGCGCAATAACGTGAAAATTTGGAATGAATGGGCCTACCAGGTGTATTTGGAGAAGAACCATTTGGAGAAAACCCACTCCCGGTATTCGGAGTCGTGGAAAGCGCAAATGGAGGAGTTTGTGCAGCGCATGAAGGATGACGATGCCTTTGCCGGGCAATATGGCGATCTTGGCCCGATCTATGGCAAGCAGTGGGTACGCTGGGAATCCAAAACCGGCGAGGAGATCAACCAAATACAGAATGTCATTGATCTCATCAAACACGACCCTACCTCGCGTCGTATGATCGTGAGCGGATGGAACGTGGGTGAGTTGCAGGAACTCATCAGGCATCACCACCATGCGCCGCCGCCCTGCCACACGCTCTTCCAATTCATGGTCGTTGACGGCCGTTTATCTTGCCAGCTCTACCAGCGCAGCGCCGACATCTTCCTCGGCGTTCCGTTCAATATTGCCTCCTACAGTCTCCTCACCCACATGATCGCGCTGGTCTGCGACCTCCAGGTGGGCGATTTCGTTCATACCTTCGGCGACGCGCATTTGTATCTCAATCATCTGGACCAAGCCAAAGAGCAGCTGGCACGCTTGCCACGGCCGCTCCCGCAGCTCAAGATTTTGCGCAAGCCGGAGTCGATCTTTGACTTCAAATTCGAGGATTTCGAGATTGTGGGCTACGACCCTTGGCCGAGCATCAAGGCGCCGATTGCCGTGTAGGGGCGTGACATGTCACGCCCCTACACGTAGGATTTCGATATGCAAATTTCCATGATCGTGGCGGCGGACGAGCACAACGTGATCGGAGGTCACAATACGCTCCTGTGGCATCTGCCTGCGGATTTTGCGCGTATGAAACAGATCACGATGGGGCATCCGCTCATCATGGGGCGCAAGACGCACGAGTCGATCGGGAGAGCATTGCCCGGCCGACGCAATATCGTCGTGACACATCAACAGGATGCGCATTTTCCCGGGTGCGAGGTGGTGTCCTCGTTGGAAGAGGCGTTCGAGGTGACGAAACACGATGAGTCGGACGAAGTGTTTATCTTCGGTGGCGCGGAAATCTACAAGCAAGCCATGCCTTTTGCCGGGAAGATTTACCTCACCCGCGTCCACGGCACGTTTGACGGCGATGTTTTCTTTCCCGAAATTGATGAGCGGGAATGGAAGGAAGTCTTTCGCGAAGACCATGAGGCCGACGGTCAGAATCCATATGCCTACTCCTTCATCACCTACGAGCGGAGGAAGTAGCAAGAAGGCCACATCTCCTTGGTCGTGATTTTGGCTTCCAGAAGAGGAAAAATTGATGTGGAGGTCTTTTGCCGTCGCTCGTTGTGGTTGCCTATCATTGCCTGCTCAATACTGCGGGCACTTCATTATTTTACCCATTTCTCATACACCGTATGGAAAGAGCACCCACACCCACCATCGACAAGCAGAAAATCGACGATGCCGCCGATGCGGCCAAGATGACGATCGCCAGAGAGTCCGCCACCACCGGTGATTACCTCACCAAGCTCGGTGTCATCGCCACTCCCAAGAACCCGGAAGGCTACGGAGTGCCCAACACGGTCATCAATGCCGATGTAGCGGCACATATCGAAGGTCTCACGGTTGCCGAGTGGAGGGAATTCTCGAAGGTCTTGGGCAAAGAGCAGAAAGAGGGGAAGAAACTGGCGAAGGGCAAAGAGAATTTGAAGCTCGATGTATCCAAAGAAGGCACGGGTGTCCTCGGCACCGCGCGTTTGAATGAGGGCGAGGGGAGTGTGCTCCTGAATACCCAGATCGTGACCGATTTCCAGACCATCGCCGGCAAGGAGACGTACACCAATGTGACTGCTCATGAATTAAGCCACGCACTCGACCAGGATGCGATCGGCACCGTCTACGCGGGCAATACAACCGTGACGACGTTTGACCTGGTGGAAGACAAATCGGAGCGGGCGGGGGCGCAAGCGCTCGGGAAGGGGAAAAACTACCGCCGCCCCGGCCAGCCGCCCGAGTATGCCAGGGCGCAGGAGAATGCCGAGAAGGTGCGGAGTATTGGGGTGAAGGAAATGGAGATGGATGAAGCGATCAAAGAGGGCGATACCGAAGCCTTGCAGCGGCGGATTTTGGAAGCCGGCATCGAGAGCGGACAGTTCACGCTCGAATCGCTCGGTGAACAACTGCAGACAAACCCCGATCCGATGTTCCAGAAGGCAGCCACTACGGTCCTGTTCGAGCAATTACTTGCCAAACAGCAAAAGGATGCAGGGCCGCAACTGGCCATGGCTACGTGAGCGATTCCATCGGCAAAAAGCCGGCACCGGGGTGCCGGTTTTTTCGTAGGGGCGTATCGCGATACGCCCCTACGAAACCGGTTATTCATTGCGCGTCACCAAATCCAGAAACTCCTGCCGCGTGCGGGCGTCTTCCTTGAACAATCCCGTCACGGAGCTCGTGATGGCTAGCGAATGCTGTTTTTCCACGCCGCGCATCATCATGCACAGGTGGCTGGCTTCGATGATCACACCCACCCCTTTGGGCTTGAGGACTTTTTGCAGCGCGTCGCAGATTTCCTGCCCCATGCGCTCCTGCACCTGCAGGCGGCGCGCGAACATGTCCACGATGCGCGGGATTTTGCTGAGTCCGATCACGTGCTTGCCCGGGATGTATCCCACATGCACCTTGCCGAAGAACGGGAGCAGATGGTGTTCGCAGAGCGAATAGCACTCGATGTCCTTCACGATCACCATGCCGCTCGTGTCGCTGGGGAAAAGCGCGCCGTTCACGATATCATCCAGTGTTTGCCCGTAGCCCGATGTCAGGAACTTAAAGGATTCAGCGCAACGCTTGGGAGTGCCGTTGAGCCCCGGGCGCGAGGGATCTTCGCCGATAGCTTCGAGGAGTTGGTGGAAGAGGTTTTGCATTCGTCAGTAGGGACGGTTCCATCCTTGTTCCCTCCATTCTTCCACCTGCACCTGCTCTCCGATCGTGATGACGCCCGGCTGCGACACAAGAAAATTCTCGCCAAATATCGTGTGTCTATTGGGGTGTTTGAAGTGCCTGTCGAGCGCATCGGTCACACGATTATCAACCGTTTGCCCCAAGTCTTGATCCACATCCGGGACAGTGCAGCGTTCGCATGGCTTCACTCCTGCTACCTGCACCGTTCCGATGCGTGCGGATACCATCCGGTTTTCCGCCTGCATGTCGCAGCCGGTCAAGATCAGGTCGGGCCTGAGCCTCGCAAACAGCTCTTCGAGTGGAAGCGGCGCATCCATGCACGCTTGCAACCGCTGGAACGTCGCCACCGAGATGCCAAGCAAGTGGAACCGGTCGGAGAGATTCGCCGTTGTTTCGGGTGGCGCGAATTGCGGGCGATTGATGAGCCTGCCCCCTACTTTCCTGACCAACCGGCACTGTCGTTTGATCATCTCGCTAATCCATCGCGATCCTTCCGGATGCACGACCGCGTCAAACTCACAATCCCATACTTTGGCTCTCAGCTGTTCTCCGTCCGAAAAATCAAAGGGCACTTGCAGTGCCTGGTCATCCTTATGCAGGTGCAATACACCGTTTTCCAATCGTGGGCGTATGGTGGCCAAACCTTGAAAACCGGGATGTCTCTGGGTGCAAAAATTATCTTTGACCGCATCGGCCACCATCCATTGCCGCTGATGGAGTGGCCCCTCATTATCCACCGGATATTCTTGCCCTTCGAAGAATATTTCCGGCGCGCAGCCTTTCACCAGGTAGCGGCGTCCTTCCACCACTGTCACGTTTGGCGCATTCATGCTTGCATTTTACAGATTCAATGACGTTTTGCAAATCTCTTGATCTGCCATGGTTTTTCGGAATTCTTTCCATGATTTCTTCAGCAAAGGATGGGTCGCGGACAGGTCAATGAGTTCGCTAAGTGGCTCCAGCACGAACCGCCGCTCGTGCATGCGCGGATGGGGGATCTTCAGATCATGGGTGTGGATCATCTCATCACCGTACAGGAGGATATCGAGGTCGATGGTGCGCGGGCCGAAGCGGAAGGGCGGATCCTTCCATAGCATCGTTTCGATGCCCTGGAGGATCGTGAGGATGGTGGCGGGCGATTTACCGGTATGGAATGACGCGACCGCGTTGAGAAAATCCGCCTGGTCTTCGTAATTTTGCGCTTCCGTCCGGTAGACGGATGAGAAGCGGATGTCGGGAAAGAATGCGCGGAGCATCGTGGCGGCGGCTTTCAGATTTTCCTCCGCGTCGATATTGGAGCCGAGAGAGAGGTATACAGTGCTCATGGTCAGGTTATGCTTCATTATGCATTCTCTGGAGCGGAAATCGAAGAAAACGAAGAGTTCGAGGATGTCGAAGAATCCTCGCTTTCTTCGAATTCCTCGATTTCGTCGATTTCCTCGTCACACCTGTATCTTCGCAAACAGGTAGCTGCCGAGCGCCATGAGCACCACCGTGACCGCCGCCAACACCGAGACGTCGGTGACATAGCTGAACGCGTGCGCCGCGAGTAGTGTGCCGCGCAGCCCGTCGATGCCGTACGACAGGGGATTGAGCTTGGTGATGATGTCAATCGCCGTGGGGAGGTTTTGGAGCGGGAAGAGCGAGCCGCTCAGGAAGAAGAGCGGCATCACGAGGAAGTTCATGATGAGCGGGAAGGCCTGCATGTCCTCCAGCGTGCAGGCGATGGCGGTGCCCATCGCCGTGAAGAGCAGCGCGATGCCGGCCATGAAGAGGAAGGCGAGCGGCAGGAGGGCCCAGTTCTCGGGCCGGAAGCCCACGAGGAGCGTGATGCAGAAGATGATGACGCCCTGGATGAGCGCCACGGTAGCCCCCCCGAGCGTCCTGCCGAGCATGATGGTGGTGCGCGAGACGGGGGCGACCAGCGTTTCCTTGAGGAAGCCGAACTGGCGGTCCCAGATGATCTCGATGCCGCCGAAGATGGCGGTGAAGAGGATGCTCATGGCAATGACGCCCGGCGCGAGGAATTGGATGTAGCTGCCGCCGCCCGCCTTCTGGTAAATCGGGCCGAAGCCGAAGCCGAGGGCTACGAGGAAGAGCAACGGCTGCCCCAGCGACCCGAGCATGCGCGCCCGTGACCGGGAGTAGCGCTTGAGTTGCCGGAGCCACAGGATGTAGATGGTGTTCATAATCGGGTTATGGGTAGCGCGGGTTTCCCTACCCGCGGGTTATAACGGGTTATCACCGTCAACGCCGCCACATGCGGCGCTGCATGCGCAGCTGGTCCATGGATGATGCCTCCTCCTCGCGGATCACGTTGCCGGTGAGCGAGAGGAAAGCGTCTTCCAGCGTCTGGGCGTTCGTCCTGGCCTTCAGTTCGGCTGAGGTGCCCAGCGCGATGATCTTGCCGTGGTCGATGATGGCGATGCGCTTGGCCACCTTGTCGGCTTCCTCCATGTAGTGGGTGGTGAGGAACACAGTGATGTTCTCCGACGCATTGAGCTCGCCCACGTACTTCCACAGATGGTTGCGCGTCTGGGGATCCAGGCCGATCGTGGGCTCGTCGAGGAAGAGCACCTTGGGATGGTGCAGGAGGCCGCGGGCGATCTCGAGGCGCCGCTTCATCCCGCCCGAAAAGTGCTTCACCAAATCGTCCTTGCGGTCGGCCAAACCGACGATATCCAGCAATTGCGCCATCCGGTCGCGCCGCAGTTTGTGCGGCACGGAGTAGAGGACGCCGTGGAGCTCCAGGTTCTCCCAGGCCGTGAGCTCGTCATCCAGGCTCGGGTCCTGGAACACGATCCAAAACGAGTGGCGCGCTGCGTCCTGATTGTGCACGGGCTCGTTCCCTTCAATCGTCACCTTGCCCCTCTTGAGGCCAAGCGGGTTCCTGAGCATTTTGATCTTTTCCTCCTTTCCGGCCC
>CAZAUW010000033.1:0-1093 GCA_964488295.1 uncultured Candidatus Peribacteria bacterium | reverse complement strand
GCGCCGTTGGGCCCCAGGCACGCGAAAATCTCGTCCTTTTCGACGCTGAACGTGATGCGGTTCACCGACTTGAAATCGCCGAACTTCTTCTCGAGGGCTTCTGCTTCGATGATGGGTGTCATTGAGTCTGATCCTAGCGGGGGTTCGAGCTCTGCGCTACGAGATTTGTCGTTTTTTCTCGTTTGTTGCACTATGCTTCATGCTAGTGCATTGATTGACTTTTACAATTTAAATGATATGATATTTATCCAATGTTGAGTCAGTTCGTTACTACAGAGTTTCCACGCACAGGAAGTGCAGGTGCGCCTCCCGGCAGCGCATCCGAATCATGTACAGAAAAATTTCTCTCTGCATCGAAAGGGGTTGCGAAGATTGTTGGAGTGAATGTCCTGCAGGTCGGAATCCAGATGGCTATACTGGCGCTGCTCAGTGCTGTGGTCGTGTGACCCTTACAGAGGAAAATGTAGCCTCCGGCAACGCAAACTTCTTCACTTCCACTGTCGCGCTCTTGGTTTCGTAGCGCGCCAGAATCATCTGTGCGCAATCCTCGGCGAATTTCTCAAGCGTCTTGCGCGGGGTTTTCGCAAGCGCCCTCAGATCATTCACCACGGCAGCATAGTCAATCGTATCGTTCACATCATCCGATGCCCCGGCTTTGGAGAGGTCCAGCTCCAACGCGACTGTCACGAGCACGCGCTGCCCTGTCTTCCGTTCTTCGTCCGTGACGCCGATGTGCGTCCAGAGCTCGAGGTCGCTGATGGTGAGGCGGTCGGGCATGATTCCATGGGACGCGGAGGTAGCGAACCTCCGCTACGGGATTTCTCATTATTGTTGATCCGTGGATTTCCCCGTCTTCACCCCGAACAATTCCGGCCGCTCGCCCAGCGGCGAGGAGGCGACTTTGCGCAGGATCCAGCGCGTCACCGTGACGGCCGTGAAGAGCGAGAGGAGCACGCCCATGCCGAGGGTGACGGCGAAGCCGCGCACGAGCGAGGTACCCACCATGAAGAGGATGAGGCAGGTGATCATCGTCGAGATGTTGCTGTCGCGGATGGCGGGCCAGGCGTACTTGAAGCTCGATTCCACGGCGGTC
>CAZAUW010000032.1:0-8296 GCA_964488295.1 uncultured Candidatus Peribacteria bacterium | reverse complement strand
AGTTTGCTATTGACGATAAGCTTTGCAAAGTGAATCTCGCTCGCCATCAGTTCTTCTCCCAGCGGCGAAGTTTGGCGCTCCGAGCGCGCGGATTGCGGCTCAGTTCTTCCCTGGCCGCGACGACAACTTTCTTGGTCAGCACTCGTCCGGCAACACAGGGCGAGCGGAATTTCTGTTTGACGATCCTGTCCTCGAGCGAGTGAAACGTTATGACGACGAGGCGGCCTCCGGATCGAATGACGGTCATCGACGCATCAAGAAAACTATCCAGGCTTTGAAGTTCGTCATTCACGAAAATGCGGTCAAACATGTCTGCCCTCTCGCGCAAAAACCGCAGTTCCTCCTCGGCACGCGCCATCTGCTGACGCAGCAACTCCTCCGTCTGTTTCCCTTTGTTCCTGAGCCTGCGCAGCAAGTGGCTCACCATCGCGCGCCTGCTCTTTCCCGGCGGCAGCAAGCCAAAAGAGAGGATCGAGCGGCGGCCAAGCCTCTTCGCGAGAGACTCGAGCAAATGCATCTCGGTGGCCACCACGGGTATCTTGCCTTTCCTCCAAACCGCCTCGATGTCCGACAGCTTGTAGCCGTACCACTGCTTCCCCTCCGCCTCGCCGATGTGGGCGAACGAGGCCATGAGGTTTCTCTCCATGTACTCCTGGAATTTTTTGACGCTCACGTGGCGGTACTCTCCCTCTGCATCGCTCCCGCGCGGGAGGGTCGTGAGCAGCGGCACTTTTTCGGCATAGTCGTCCACCATCCGCACGAGGAGTTCGCTCACGGTGGATTTCCCAACACCCACGGGGCCCGAGAGCGCCAGAACGTAGCCGGGAAAATCGTCTTTTTTCACCGCCTTGGGCGCAACCACTTCGTAGACGATGTCGTAGATGCGCAGTCCTTCATCATTCACCTGCGAGAGCGCCATGCGCGGCTGCACGCGCGCGCCGATGGCGACAGCGCCCCGCACCGCCGCCAAGACCTTGCTTCCGTCATCGAGTGCCACAAGCCCGATCGTGCGCGGCAGCCGGCCGAATCCCGCCGGCGGGTGCATCACGGTGGTGAACGACACGACCGTGCCTTCCCGCAATTTGCTGGAGCGGTTCTTCTGCTGCCGGGCGAGGATGGGGGAGGTGATTTTCATGGGGCGATTGGGGATACCGAGGAATCCGACGATTCCGAAGAATCCGAGGATTCTTTTTTGTCCGTCGGCATCATCGGACTCCTCGGATTCGTCGGAATCTTTGGGTAAGCCGTCAGAGAAGAATACCGACTGCTCATGTCCGTCGTTCAAGAATATGGATGGCGCACGTGGCGCACGCGCCGCCGAAATTATGCGCCATGCCGTAGGTTTGGCCACTGGCGGCGAGCTGTTTACGGACATCAATCAACTGCTTGATGCCCGTGGCGGCCACCGGATGGCCGCAGGCCTTCAGCCCCCCGCTGGCGTTCACCAAGAGGCGTCCCGGCGATCCCGCGTGGATGTCTCTGTAGAGCCGGATGCCGTCTCCCGGCTCCGCGAAGCCGAGGTCCTCCAGGTTGATGAGCGCCGCGATGGAGAAGCAGTCGTGCGTTTCGAGCGCCGCGATGTCCTCGCGCTTCACCCCGGCTTCCTCCAGCGCGCGCTCGGCGGCGTCTTTGGTGGCGCAGAAGGACGTGAGGGTCGGGCGCTGCGTGACGCTCAGGCTGTCGCTGCTGATTTGCGATGCTGCCAAGCGCGTGTCGCTGCGGTGCCCCGTGCTCAGGATGCATGCCGCTGCGCCGTCGCTGACGGGGGAACAATCCAGCAGGCGCAGAGGGTCCGAAACGAGCGGACTCGTTGAGACGGCGTCGGGCGCGATGTCGCTACGGAATTGCGCGAAGGGGTTACATACCGCTTGCCTGTGATGGACGGCGCTCACGAGGCTCAATTCCTCGCGCGTCAACCCATACTCATGCATGTAGCTGCGCGCAACCAGGCCGAAAATGCCCGGGAAGGTGAGGCCGCTGGGCCTGTCACGCTCGCTATCCGCGGCTCCCATGAGCGCCGACGAGATGTCATCCGCCGACACGTCGGTCATCTTCTCCACTCCCACGACCAAAACCGTCCGGGCCCGCCCGCTCTCGAGCATCGCGCAGGCGGTATGCAGCGCAAATGCGCCCGAGCCGCAGGCGGATTCCACGCGCAATGCCGGCGGATGGTGGGGGAGGAACGATGCCGCGAGCGACCCCAGATGCGCCTGGCCGTTTGTGGCTTCCGCGAGCATATTGGCGACGATCACCAGGTCAATATCCAGCGCCGTGCAGCGCGAGGATTCAGTGGCTTGCGCCGAAGCCTCTTCCATCAGCTCTCTGATGCCCTTGCCCCACCACTCGCCGAAGCGGGTTTGTCCCTGGCCAATGAGGTAAATGGGCTTGTGCATGGTTCTAGGTCTGAACAGGCAAAACGGACTTCGGAATTCGGACTTCGGACATCGGGAAATCCGAAGTCCGAAGTCCGAAGTCCTATGTCCTAAGTCCGAATCACATGGGAATGCTCCAGATACTGTCCGTAATTCAGATACTTTAGTTCGCGCTCGTCTGGGGGCAACGCCACGCCATCGCGCAGCATGGTCATCATAAACGCATCCGACCCGGAGCCGGAGCCGTAGGAAACTACGAGCATCTTCTCTCCTTTCCTCGCACGCTGCAGCACTTCAATGAGACCCAGCGGCGAGCAGGCGCTGTAGGTGTTGCCGACCGTCTCCACGATGAAGCCGAGCTCCAGCTGCTCCCGCGAGAACCCGAGTTTCTTCGCAATCGTCATGGGGAACTTCGCGTTGGGCATATGGAGCACCAGGTGGTCGATATCTTTGGCGTCCAGCTTCGCTACCGAAAGAATTCCCAGGAGCGCCTCGCGCACGTGCAGGAAGTATGCCGGTTCGCCCGTGAAACGCCCGGCATGATGCGGGTACTTTTCGCCTTCCGCACGCCAAAAGTCCGGAGTGTCTGTAGTGAAGGAAAGCGTATGGTCAATGCGCGCGAGCGCATTCTTCGCTTTCTCCGGCCCCACGATGATCGCCGCCGCTCCCGCCGCCGCCGTGTACTCCAACGCATCGCCGGGTTTCCCCTGCGCGGTATCCGTCCCGATCGCCATCCCGTATTCTATCTGCCCCGACCGGACGAAGCTGTCCACGATCTGCAGCCCGGCCGTGCCCGCCTTGCAGGCGAATTCCAGATCCGCGCAGTGGCAGAAGGGATCCAGTTCCAGGGCCGACGCCAGCATCGCGCCCGTCGGTTTGACGGCGTAGGGATGGCTCTCGGAGCCGACGAAGATGGCCGAAATCTCCGCCGGCCGCACTCCGGCGACATCGATTGCCTGCCTGGCCGCCTCGAATGCCATGGTGAAGCTGTCCTCATCCTTGCCCTGCACCGTTTTTTCCTGGATACCGAGTCCGCTCAGGATCCCGCCCACATCCTGCTGCCAGTGCTCGGCGATCTCGGCGATTTTCAGCCGAAAAACAGGCACATACCTGCCGAAACCCACGATTGCGCTCTTCGACATCCGGCGGAGTGTAGCAGAGAAAGCCGGTGGGGACAGAAAAACAAAGTCAAAAATTTATCTTCCAAACTTTTTATGTGCTTTTGCAAGATCATGACTCGCCTGTGCCGCCAGTAATGAAATCTCCCCCGCCAATACAGCCGCCCCGATGCTCTCCGCCAATTGAGTTTTGGGGTGCAGTGATGTCTTCTCTTTCAAAAGAAGGTCAAGACATTGTGACTGAGCGGGCAGCCCGGTGCCACCCCCGCGCACGCCGACGAGAATGGCGGGCAGGCGGACGGAGATTTTGAGCATGTCATCCTGAGCAGTGTCAGACTGAGCTCTGTCGAAGTCGCAGTCGAAGGAGACATGCGTATCAGCCAGTGAACCTTCCACCACATGCGCCGCATCCTGCCCGATGGCCAGGTAGAGAGCGGCGATGACGTTGGCGGCGTGGAGATTTTTGCCGAGCGCGCCGGCGATGGAGGAACCGATATCCAGCTTTCCATGAGCGACTTCCAGCATCTTCTCGGGTGAAGACTTCAGCACATCGCGGATCACGCCTGGTGTGAGCACCGCCTGGGCCGTCACCTCGTGCCCCCGGCCGCGTTCTTTTACCCGCATGCTCGGCTTTTTGTCGCTATCGACATTCCCCGCGACCGTCAGAAATGCCACATTCTCCGCGTTTTTTTCAATCCATTTGCCGATCTCTGCGGCGGCAATCGTCACCATGTTCATGCCCATCGCTTCGTCTGTATCGGCGTAGACCGTGAGGAAGAGATAATCATCTTTTTGGTCAATTTCATACTTCAAGATCTTCAAGTGATCACTGGTCTTCTCTCCGATTTTTTTCCACTCAAACTCATTCTTTTTTATAAAAGCTGAAAGCTGATCGCTGAAAGCTGATCGCTTGAATGCCAAGGACCGGCTGATTCCATGATACATCGAGGATGTGTGTACACCGCCCTCACTCAGCGCTTTGCACCCGCGGTTGACGCTCGCCACCAAGGCTCCTTCCGTGGTCGCCAAGGGGAGATGCACATCTTTCCTCTCACCCGAACTGAACGTGACACGCAGCGGGCCCGCGTAACCCACGGGAATGCCGACCACCCCAAACATCTGCTCACAGTTTTTTTCGTCTGCATGGCCGATGGCGTCGGGGGCCGCCGTGACGTGCGCGAGATCAATGCCGAGTTCCCGCTCGATGCGCTTCCGGCGTTCACTGCAGCGGTCAAAGGGGCTCAGGCCGGAGGGGAGATTGCGCAAATCCACCAATGCAGGATATCACGATATTGATTTTGGAGGGGTGTTAAGATGCCGTCCCCCTACAAACAATCATCCCTCGTCGGTACGATTCACCCATGGATACGGTCACCGTTTCGGCCCCCGGCAAGCTGATGCTCATGGGCGAGCATGCGGTGCTCCATGGATACCCGTGCATCGTGACGGCCGTCGGTCAACGCATGAAGGCGATCGTGCGCAGGATCCCCGCGAGAATGCTACAGCTTGATGCCAAGGACGTGGGGATAACAGGCTACGCGAAATCCTTTGATGCCCTCGGAAATGGAGAGATTCCCAGAGGGGCGGCGTTCATCGAGCGAGCGATGCATAATATTCTCGAGGATTATCCACTGGATGCCGGCGTGCACGTGGAGACCATCTCGCAGTTCTCCGCGCAGTTCGGGTTCGGCTCATCCTCAGCATCGACAGTCTGTGTGGTGAAGGCCGTGTCGGAGTTATTTGGCTTGGGGATGTCCAAAAAAGATGTGTTCGATGTGGCGTACAAGACTGTGATGGACGTGCAGGGTAAGGGATCGGGATTCGATATCGCCGCGGCCATCTACGGTGGAACGTTGTATTTTGTGAAAGGCGAGAAAGTCATCGAGCCAATAGCCGCTGCGGATCTTCCGCTCATCATCGGCTATACGGGCACCAAGGCCGATACGGTCACGCTCATCAACCAAGTGAAGAAGAAATCGGAGGAGAACACAGCGTTCATCGATGATATCTACGCGCAGATCGGCGATCTGGTGGAGAGGGGGAAAGAAGTGATGATCCAGAGGGATTGGAAGACATACGGCTCACTAATGGACCGTGACCAAGAGCTGCTGGCGTCGCTCGGCGTGAGCAGCGCCAGGCTGGATGGGATGATCGCCGCTGCCCGTCGGGCAGGCGCCTGGGGCGCCAAATTGTCGGGCGCAGGAGGAGGGGATTGCATGATCGCATTCGCTCCGGAGGAGAAGAGAAAAGCCGTGGAGGAGGCGATCACCACGGCAGGGGGGCAGGTGCTCGATGTGCCCGGGAACGCGGAGGGGGTGAGGATTGAATGATGATTTCCCGTAGCGGAGATATCCGAATCTCCGCTACGGTGTTTTCCTTCCATGCACATGAAAGCCACTGCCATAGCGCCGTCCAACCTGCCTTTCATCAAGTATATGGGGCGCAAGGATGAAGTGCTGCGGCTACCCGAAAACGGCAGTATCTCGATGAACTTAAGCGGGCTCCTCACCACCACCACCGTCGAGTTCTCTCCCGATTACAGGCAAGATTCGGTGATGATTGATGGTACGAGCGAGGAAGGGGAAGAGTCCCGGGCCATCAGGCATCTCGACCGCATTCGCGGGCTTGCCAACATTGATCTGAAGGCAAAAGTGATGAGCACCAACACGTTTCCGCGCGGCACCGGGCTTTCGTCCTCTTCCTCTGGCTTTGCCGCACTGACCGTCGCGGGGGCAGGAGCGGCCGGACTGCATCTATCCGAGCGGGAACTGTCGATCCTGGCGCGCCAGGGTTCTGGTTCCGCCTGCCGCAGCATCCCCGATGGTATTGTGGAATGGTTCGATGGCGAGACAAGCGAGGAGTCGTATGCGGCAACGCTCTACCCTCCCGGGTACTGGGATATCGCCGATGTGGTGGCGATCATGAATACTGGCCGCAAGGAAGTCGGGTCGAGTGTGGCCCACCAGCAGGTCGCGTCCGGGCCGTACTATCGTGCACGTATCGACCGGATGCCCGGGAAAATCAAAGAATTAAAAAGTATTCTGCAGAAGAAAGATTTCGTCAGATTTGGGGAATTGGTCGAAGAGGAGGCGCGCGATCTGCACGTCATTTTCATCAGCGCCGGGCTTTGGTACATCACGCCCGAGAGCCTGCGCCTTCTCAAAGAGGTCCCGCGCTGGCGCGCGGATGTGGCGGTATACTACAGCCTCAATACCGGCCAGGATGTGCATCTTCTGTGTCAGGGCGACGATGTCGGGAGGGTGCAAGAAAGACTGTCCAGACTCGATTATGTCCGCAGTGTCATTGTGAACAAGCCAGCCAAAGGTGCTCGATTGATTGAAGAGCATTTGTTTTGATAATTTTTCAAGACAACCGCGGGGCGAAGACCCGCTCCAATGCAGAAGACCCGCTCCCATAGAAAAGAACTACAAGCATCCCCTACAACGAAATGACTGAGAATCCCTTTGGCAGTGATTCTCTCATCAGGTCAGGATTTTCATGTATCGCCAGCACCATGCCCGCGCCGCCGGATCTTGCGCCTGCGCCGATCACTTTCGCCGTGCCACCAAGCCGCTCAATGTTTTCGATCAATGATTGAACTGTTGGCGGCACCACGCCCAGCGTCACTTGCGCCCGATGATGGCGGGGGAAGACGGAGAACGGGGATTCGCCGGAGGCCAGGCGCTCCGTGCATTCGCCGATCGTCCGCAGCGCGGCATCAATCTCACTCTTGGGGCGCGACTGCATCCATGCCACGAGTTCCCTTGTCGTCTCCGATGGAGTACCGGTGTCGATGAGGATTGAGTGCCGGAGGAAAGAGAGATCAATGCCCAGAGCTTGGGGAGTCTGCCCCTTGCGGAAAATCACTGGTTGCCCCCTCCAAGTAACTGCAAAATCCATGCCGCTGTGGCCGGGGTTCACCGTGTCCTCAATCCGGCGGATTGTTTCTTCGTCATCGCCGAGCAACAGCCGGCCGAGCGCGATCACGAGGGCCGTCGAAGACCCCATGCCCTTGCTGAGCGGGAGCGTATTTTGAATGCGCACTGTTCCAATTTTTTTCTTTGCAGAGAGGGTGATAATTGACCAGGCATACGTGAGCCATTCTTGGGGTGCGCCTTCCCACAGCACCTGATCATCGCCGTCCTCCAGCGTGCAGCTGATGCCGAGGGTCGAGGGAATGGCGATACCCGGATAGCCGAAGACGACCGCGTACTCGCCGCTCAGGATGATTTTGCCCGTGGCAGATGCGGTAGGCATGGCAGAGGAGGTTGACTATGCTGTTGGCATGGACCAGTGTAAAGATTTCCCGTCGTTCGCCAATGCGCATGTGCCCGCCATCGACGCGAGACTGCGACGATACGTGGAAGAACAGCAGTGCCCGGCAGCTTTACAAGAATCAATGTCGTACACCCTGCTCCTCCCGGGCAAGCGCATGCGGCCGCTCCTGGTCTTGATGAGTTACCAAGCCTGCGGCGGAACAGATACGGACATGGCTTTGCCCGCCGCCTGCGCGGTGGAAATGGTCCATGCCTTCTCGCTCATCCATGATGACCTGCCCTGCATGGACGATGACGACCTGCGCCGGGGCAAACCGGCCAATCACCGCGTATTTGGCGAGGTGATGGCGCTCTTGGCGGGGGACGGGTTGCTCGCATGGGCGTTTTCGCTTCTTGCCACCGGCATTGATAATCACGCTATGGCTGTGGAGTGCCTACATATCCTCGCTGATGCGTCGGGGCCTTCGGGCATGGTGGGTGGCCAGGCGGATGACATCGTTCGGTCCTTCCACCAGGAGCAGGCCGAGCG
>CAZAUW010000031.1:0-8404 GCA_964488295.1 uncultured Candidatus Peribacteria bacterium | reverse complement strand
AGCCCTAAGGTGAAAGCATTTTTATGGTAGAAAAAGGTGAGAGCGATTACGCGGATTACACGGATTGAATCCGCGTAATCCGCGTAATCCGCGGCTACTTGGTTCTGTAGTCTTCCAATTCCGCGAACGAACCGGAGAGTCCGACTCCGCAGAATGGGCAGAACACGAAGCTGGGGCCCAGTTCGCGCGAGCATCGACTGCACTGCAGGCTGGGGCTGGAGGCATTGGTGGACTATGCGCCCGATGTGGTGGGAAAAGTCGCCGCGGGGCTCTTCATCACGCTCTCGCTCCTCTCGGCCTTCTCCATGCGCTTCTGGCAGTTTGAGATGCAGCGCAACATCATGGAGTACGCCATGGGGAAGGTGTCGGCGCAGACGCTGGAGTCGCTCACGATCCCGTATTACAACGATATCAAAGACATCGCGGTGCAGCGCCACGAGCAGATGGCCGACCGCCCCTACATGTACAGGGTCGGCACCTTCATCCCGTACTTCATCCCCAAGAACCTGGAGATCATCGGCCTCAATGACGAGCAGCTCGATGTCTTCAACTGCCTCAACGCCGAGCGCGATCCCCAGACGACCCTCAAGCGGCTCCAGGCGCTGGGCTTCAACAGCCTCATCTTCGACACCAACACGGCGACCATCGAGAGCGATCCCAACGGGTCGCTGCACAAGAAGGTCAATGCCTTCCTCGATTTCGTCAATTCGCCGCAATTGCACCTGTCTGCGCCAGTCAACGACACCAAGGCGGGGGTAGCGTATATTCTCCTGCCGTGATGAGACCGTGGATAACATGACAACGAATGTCCAAGATACAAGACGCAAGATACAAACGTCTTGTTTCTTGTATCTTGTTTCTTGTATCTTCGTGCGTCGGGCGATCATTCATATTCTTGCCTTTCCCTGTCTTTTCCCATGACCATCGCCGTCATCCCGGCATTCAATGAAGCGACCCGCATCGGCGATGTGGTCGCGCGCACGCGGCCGTTCGTGGACGCCGTCATCGTGGTGGATGACGGATCGGCGGACTCGACGGGCGAGGCGGCTATGCGCGCGGGTGCACGGGTGCTCAGGCATCTTGAGAACAGCGGCGCGGGCGCCGCCACCATGACGGGGCTGGAGGCCGCGCGCAGGATGGGCGCCACGACGGTTGTCACGCTCGACGCGGACGGCCAGCATGATCCCAACGACATCCCGCGTATGCTCAAGCCTATCGAGGACGGCACGGCCGATATCGTCTTCGCCAACCGCTTCGGCCCGGCATCCGACCACAGGCCGAGGAACAGGATCCCCGCCGTGCGGCGGCTCTTCAACGCTGTCGGCAACCTGCTCACCTTCGTCGTCACCGGCATTTGGTCCAGCGACAGCCAGTGCGGCTTCAAGGCCTTCGGCCCCCGGGCGCTGGCCGAAGTGGAGCTGCGCATGCGCGGTTTTGAGTTCTGCACCGAGATCGTGCGCGAGGCGGCGGAGCACCGGTGGCGCATCATCGAAGTGCCCACCAAGGTGCTCTACTCCGAATACACCCTGGCCAAGGGGCAGTCCTTCGGCAACGGGGTGAGGACGGCGCTGAAGATACTGCTCAGGTCGTTTCTCCGATGATGTTTTTGGTTTGATGGTTTTTCGTTTTTAGTTATGGGAGCAGCACCGTATCCTGAACTCTTTCCGAACGAAAAACCAAAAACCAGTAACCAATCAACCTCATGAGCCCTAGAATTCCATGCCAGCACGTTCTACTATTTCTCCATGCGACTCACCGCCTACCAGATCATCGCGCCGCTCATCTCGGCCGTCGCCGTCCTCTATGCATGGAACCTGGTGATGCGCCAGCGCAAGACCATCTGGGAGGCCGCGCTCTGGACGATCTTCTGGGGGGTGATCGCCTACATCGCACTCTTCCCCAATATCCTCTCGTACCTCTCGGCGCTCACGGGCATCGCCAACCAGGAGAGCGCGCTCATCGTCACCTTCCTCGGCATCCTCTTCTTCATGATCTTCTACCTGATCATCCGGGTGGAGGAATTGGAGCAGCGCTACGCGCGGGTCATGCGGGCGTTGGCCCTGAAAGATGCGTGGCTGGAGTCGGATAAGGATAAAAAGAAGTAGGATTCCGACGAATCCGAGGATACCGAGGAAGACTGTTTTTCATCGGACTCTTCGGATTCCCCGGATTCTTCGGTATCCTTCCGTCGTGAAGACCATTCTCCTCATATCGCCGTATTGGAAGGAAGAGCACCGCTGGATGGTGAGCACCGTCAAACTCGCCGATCTCTGGCAGCGTCTCGGGTACCGGGTGGTGGTCGCGTGCATGGGTGCGCAGACATCAGTGGAGAAGGTATCGGATACCCTCACGATCTACCGCAAGAAGGATATCTTCCTGCCCGATCCGTGGAACTACGGGATTTCCATTGGGTTCTCGGGTTTTGTCAGACGCATCATTCGCGACGAAATGCCTGACCTTATCGTGGTGAATAAAATCCTCTTCTGGACATCGCTCAGCGTCATTGCGCTGCGCCTGCGCGGATACAAAGTCATTCTCCTCACCGACGCGCTCGTCGGCATGACCTGGTGGGGGAGGACATGGCTCTTCCGGCTGGCTTCGCGCATCTACGCGTGGACGCTCGGATGGCTCATCATGGCGTGCGCCGACCGGTTCGTCACCTTCCACCCGCAGCCGGAATCGCTTCTGCGATTCTTGGGTGTATGGCGCAAGACGCAGGTGATCCCGACGGGGATTGATCCGGCGGGGTATGGAATCAGGAATCCAGAATCAGGAATCCAGAACGACGAAGTCATCGTTACGTATGTCGGGCGTTTGGAATCGGTGAAGGGTGTGGATGACTTCCTGGCTGCATCGGTTCCCCTCAAAAAACAATATCCCCAGATGAAGATCCAGGTGGTGGGTTGGTATAAGGAAGGGCATCCGTTGGTCAGCCAGTACCAGCGTGACGTGGTCTTCACGGGGTTGCGGAAGGATATTCCGGCGATACTCGGCGCCAGTGACGTGTTCGTGATGCCCAGCTATAGCGAAGGCCTCAGTAACGCCCTGATGGAGGCGATGGCGAGCGGCTGCGCGTGTATCGCCACCGAGGTCGGCGGCAATCGCTACCTGTTGCAGAACGGCGTTTCGGGTTTCCTCTTCCATCCCGGCGACCGCGAGGCATTGGCTGCTCATTTGCGCCGCCTGCTGGATGATCCCCATAAGCGCCAGTCGATGGGCGTTGCCGCCCGCAGGAGGATTGAAGAGCAGTTCAGTTGGAAGAAGGTCGGTGATATGTACCGAGAGTTGTTTGAAAATGTCTTACAGAATGGCTGAATGGTGAAATGGCTGTTTGAATAGATGAAGCCACCTTCAGTTGTACATCATGGATGTCTTTTTCGACGGGGTTTGCCACCTTCAAAATCATTGTCTGACTCCTTGAACACATTTCTGGCCTGACGGTTTTCGTAATACGGCTTCTTTGGCATTTTGCCTTGGAGGTTATCAAAAATTGCTGGCCTATGAAGAGTCGGCAGATCTGCATGTGTATATGTCTCAACTTCCTCATCTCTCAATTGTCTCTTGTACGAATCTCGGACTGCTGTAAATGTGCTCACATCTGCTTGGGATAAGCCTTGTGCCTGTTGCAAATCTGCTAGACTTGCTTCGAGGATATTTTGATAGACTTGCGGTTTTCGACCCGCGAGGGCAGCGAGGACGAGGAGCGCCCTTTTTTGTGTCTCATCAACAGGCATACTGGCTTCCGATGGGAGCAATGTATGGATACATGCGTACGCTACTTCCGGTCTGACTTGGGCCATAAAAAATTGGCATCCAAAAAACATGCAAAACTTTGGATTCACTGCAGCTATGGCTTCCCACAACCTCTCCGCTTGAACTGATAAACCTTTTCGTTCCAATGAAAGGGCAAAACGCCCACATAAATCTGCAGAAGCAGCTTCTAATGGAAGCCAGCATTGTACCGCTTCTTCGATGTTTCCTGCTCGCTGCAAGTCCATTGCTTTCCTGAATGTCTTATCACATTCTCTTGGATTGAAACTCCTAATTTCGCTGAAGACCAGCTTGCTCACTCGTGGATCTACCTGATGTATGCGTGTTGCAAGAGCAACAAAAGAATTTAAACATACAGGTGCGTGCGAGAGCATTTCTCGCGTGTAGGTAACAAGCAGACCTTGTTGCATATCTCTGTATCTTCGCTCCAAGAAATTTGCGAATCCACCACAGGTTTTCTCGCCTCCATAATTCATCAACGTTTTCCAAATTTCACTGACTTCCTTCCATCCATCACCCGATTTGCCTTCACAATCTCGTGCTGCATTCATTACGACACAGACAACTGGTTCGGAAGGGTTGAGTGTCAGTATTTCTTCAAGGGAGGCTAAGTATTCAGATGTATTGCTATAGCGGGCGACAAAACGAGTGTATGCACTATGCATTCTCACATCATCAGGGTGACTGCGTAAATACTCACGCCAAAGCAAAACTGCCTCCGACAGCCTTCCTTCTCTTGCTATCTCATGGGCCTTAAAGCATAACTTACCTACCACCGCTGTCCTTGCCGGATTGGCATCAATAGCATCCTCTGCCCTTGATTCAGTCCCTTCTTCGTTATCCTTCCTTTTTGTACCTTTCTTCACTCTTCGCAAAAATGCGTAATAGGCAGGTCGAAGTCTTTCATTGCATCGCGTTACCTCCTGCCAAATCCTTTTTGCATGCCCAACATGTCCCAAGCTGGCAAGACGGTCGGCAATCGTGATACAGCGGTTAAGCACAGGTTCCGATCGGTCGCTCGCCATCATGCAATAGCAAGCAGAGGTAGCTTGATGATAGTTCCTCGTTGCAATCATTAATTCAATGAAGTCGATGTGCATGTCAAAATTTTTCGGCTCAGCTTTTTGACGAAGAGTGTAGCGTGTAATAAGAGACTGTAGTTGTGTCTGTAGACCCTCTGGCAAATACTGCTTGAGGAATTCAAAATGTTTAATGTGCCAATTGGAGGAGGGATTTTTTTCTAAAGCAATTTGCCATATCTGTTCTGCGAGGTCGGCTCTTTCGAGCTCTTCAACTAAGAACACAGCTACATTCTCCGCAAAGGGGAAAATATTTGAATCTTCTATATTACATAACTCTCTTTCTGCGTCGCTTGTCTCTCCAATAGCCATGAGTATTGCTATGTATCTGGTGTGTGAAGACTTTTCTAACCACGCCTTTCCATGCTTTTCTCGAAGCTCATAAAACAACCTTCTTGCCTCCTCACTTTTTCCTGCTTTCGACAGTTCGCAGAGTACAGAGATATTTGCAGCAGGTTTTACCTGAAAAAGAGCCTGTACCATTGCTCCAACTTTTGTGATGTCAGTTCGGACTATTTCAGCCGCTGCCTTAGCATATACTCTGTTAATACGAGTTGCTGGTAATTGCCTTGGCTTCCATGAACTCAAATACCTCTGCAGCTGCTCTGGGTCATGGATATGGCGACTCATTTCTTCGCCTGCTCTTTGATCTTCTATCTCTGGATCGAAGTCTTCAGTCATGTGCGAGGATAATATATATATTTTACAAATTTTCAATATGTTATAATTCATATTTATGAACTACCGGCTATTGCATGATGTGCAATAGTGTTATCTGCCATTCAACCATTCAACCATTCAGCCATTCAACCATCCGTCCTAGACTATATACCGATGAAACCCCGCCTTCTCATTCTGTCAGCTTTTTTGACCCCCTTTCGCAGCGGCGCCGAAGCATGTGCCGAGGAGGTCGCATTGGCGTTGAAGGATCAGTATGACATCACGATTGTGACGGCGCGATTACGTAGCTCGTTGGCTCATTGCTCGTTTCTCGATAGTGAAAAAAAGGTGAAAGTGATGCGGGTTGGTTATGGGAATGCATTGGATAAATGGCTCTATCCTTTTTTGGCGCCTCTAGAAGCCAGGAAGCATCAGCCGCAGATCATCCATGCGGTGCTCGAGACCTTCGCGGGCCTGGCGCTGCATTTCTGCCGCTTCACGGTGCCATCCGCCAAGAGACTACTCACGCTGCAGACGCTCAACCGGAGTCTTCTCAAGGGCATGATTATCCGCTCTGCGCACACGGTGACGGCGATCAGCACGCCACTGGCAGAAATTGCAAAGCAGTTTGGAGCCGGGGATGTAACGTTGATCCCGAATGGCATTCATCTTGAGGCGATCGGGGAAGCACCGAAGACCCATCGAAAAGTGCCCGGGAGAATGTTGTTTGTGGGGAGATTGGAGGAAATGAAGGGGGTGGATACGCTGCTAAGGGCGTTTGCCGGCGTTGTTGGTCGTTCTTCCTCTGGTTTCCCCCTAACCCCCAGCCCCCTAAGGGGGCTTCACAATACACAACAAATATCTACATTCCCTTCCCAAGCCTGTCCTGAGCCCGGCGAAGGAGAGGAAGGGTTAGGGATGGGGGAGGAGTTACGGAGCGGTGTCCATCTCCACATCATCGGCGACGGTTCACAGCGCCAAACTTTAGAAGCGATGGCGAAGAACCTTGGCATCGACGATTGCGTCACGTTCCTCGGCTACTTACAGCCGCCAGCGCTCTATCGCGAATTCGCCGAAGCGGAGATTTTCTGCGGCCTTTCGCGCAGCGAAGCATTAGGGAATGTCTTTTTGGAAGCAATGGCGGCAGAGTGCGCAGTGGTGGCGACGAACGTGGGAGGTATCGTCGATATCGTCCGCGATGGCCAAACGGGGTTGCTGGTCGCTCCTGATGACCCCCAAGTGGCGGCCGAGGCAGTCCAGGCTTTACTGGAGGATCCGCAGAAACGTGATCTACTGGTTCAGGCGGCAAAGAAATTCGCGCAGGATTTCGATTGGTCGCAGATTGCGAAAAGGTACGTGGAGGTCTATCGGAAATTACTGTAGTTTTTGCGTTTGTGCCAATCATGGTGTTCTTTCTTTTGTCTGCCACACAAAAGAAAGAACCAAAGAAAAAGTCACCGCAAAATGGTGCCGCGGCATTTTGCGGATGGCGGAGACAATGACAGACTCCGTCGAAGTTTTCGCCTAATTCGTTGCTTGCCTCCTCACCAACTCCGCGGCACGGAATAAACTCTCAAATGTGCCGGCATCCACCCATTCTTCTTGCAGGATCGTCGCCGTGAGTTGTCCCTTCTGCAAGTACATCGCGCTCAGGTCGGTGATTTCCAGCTCTCCGCGCTTGGAGGGAGTCAGCCGATGAATGTGCTCGAAGCAATGTTGATCGTAGAGATAGCAGCCAGTCACCGCGAAGTTACTTCTGGGTTTCGTCGGTTTCTCTTTGAGCGACATGACGCTGACAGCTGATTGCTGACGGCTGGTGGCTGCTATCTGCGCAACTCCAAATCGCTCCGGATCATCCACTTCTTTCAGGAAGATGTGTGCCCCTTCCTTGAATGACTTGATGACGGGGGCAAGGTCGTCGAAGAAGACGTTGTCGCCGAGTATCGCGCATACCGATTGGCCTTCGGCAAAATCCTCGGCGAGCGCGAGCGCATGCGCGATGCCGCCCGGCTTCTCCTGCACTTTGTACGCAAACGCGCAGCCGAAGCGCGATCCCGAGCCGAGGAAGCTTGTCATCTGGTCGATGTGCTCGGGGCTGGTGATCACCGCAATGTCCTCGATGCCCGCTTTGCGCAGGACCCCGAACGGATAGAGCACGAGTGGCTTGTCATACACCGGTAGTAAGCTCTTATTGGTGATCTCCGTGAGGGGACGAAGGCGAGAACCGGTGCCGCCGCAGATGAGAATTCCTTTCATGAAGATTCAGAGGAATCAGACGAAACAGAGGAATCAGAAGAAGATTATAGCCTTTTGCCTTCACTGTGCAGAGGAATCCCCCTATCCTCTGAATCGTCTGAATCTTCTGATTCCTCTGATTCTTCCAGCATGAACCTTCTTTGATATGAATCTGCTTATCACCGGAGGAGCGGGCTTCATCGGTTCCCACTTCGTGCTCCGGCACAAGGAGCGGTATCCCGACGACACGATCATCGTGCTCGACAATCTCACGTATGCGGGTAACAAAAAGTTTCTGGATCCCGTGATCGACCGCATCCGGTTCGTGCATGGGGATATCGCAGACTTTGCATTGCTCGAGCAGTTGCACAAACGATACGAGATCGAAGCGATTGTGAATTTCGCAGCGGAGACACACGTGGACCGCAGCATCCAGAACGCCGTCCCGTTCATCCACACCAACATCCTCGGCGTCCAGAGCCTCATCGAACTGTGCAAGAAACATCCCCAGATCCTCCTCTACCACATCTCCACCGACGAAGTGTACGGTGATATCGGGGACAGAGATCCACCGCGGAAGGTCGGTGACCCGCTCGCCCCCAGCTCCCCGTATGCCGCAAGTAAGGCTTCGGGTTAGATGCTCCCGATGGCCGCGATGG
>CAZAUW010000030.1:0-8464 GCA_964488295.1 uncultured Candidatus Peribacteria bacterium | reverse complement strand
GTTAGGGCTGGCGTGTTGTCGAAAAAGACTTTCCGCATGTTTTTGTGGAGTTCTGCCTTTCCAAGAATCGTCGAGTGCAACGCGTCTTTCACCTTCTGGAGCGCGATCTTGCGCCAATAGTCCTTCTCATCTGCCTGGTTCGTTGCACTCGCCCCGTCGCCATTGATTTGCTCCTTGGCTGCCATTGGACTCTCCATTGTAAGGATAAATGGAAGCCTGCCAAGAAAGCTTTGCTTGAAATTCTCTCTACATCTAGGCTTACAGCATGATTCTTTCGGACCGCGACATCAAGCTGGCGCTCCAAACCGGCCGGGTGAAGATCGAATCCTCTTCGGCTTCGCCCAGGGCGGGGCAACCCGAGACGTTCATGCACATCCATGCCAGCAGCATGGACCTGCACCTGGGCAACAGCTTCAAGCTCTACGAGCACAGCAAATTCGCGGTGATTGATCCCAAGCGCCCCGAAACCTTCACCGGCAATATGCGCCTGATCAACGTCAAAGACGGCGAATCGTACATGGTGCAGCCGGGAGAATTCGTGCTGGGAGTCACGGAGGAAGCCATCCCCGTCCCCAATGATTTGGTGGTTGGTGTGGAGGGGCGGTCCAGCCTGTGGCGGCGCGGGCCTACCTCCTCCTCCCGGGAGCATTCGCGCTGGGAGTCGCGGAGCAAACCAGAACCGTCCCCGATTATTTGGTGGTGCGTGGGGAGGGGCGGTCCAGCCTGGGGCGGCTCGTCATCATCGTCCACTCCACGGCGGGTTTCGTCGATCCCGGGTTTTCCGGCACCATCACGCTCGAGATCAGCAACTTGAACCGCATGCCCATCGCCCTCTACCCCGGCATGCGCATCTGCCAGATCGCCTTCGAGCAGATGAGCAGCCCCGCTGAGACGCCCTACCACAAGAAGCCCCACAGCAAGTACCAGGGGCAGGTGCTCCCGGAGGAGAGCCGGTTGTCGGCGGATCCTGAATTTATTTCACGGTGATATTCCGAATTCCACACTTGAGATTCCAAGGAAGACACAACGACAAATTTTTAATGTGAAATTTGAAATTTTTATTAAAAATTTCAAATTTCACATTTTTGTTTCCTTGGAATTTCAAAGGTCCCCAAACGATCCCACCTCAATCTTCTGCTCCTGGAGCATCGCCATCGTCTTTTCGTCCAGCAGCATCTGGAGCTCGGTTTGGCGCTGGGGATCGATATCAAACTCCGTGCCCACAGCGGCCTGACTGCCGGGGTGCACCATCAGTTCGGTGGCCCCCTGCGGCAATTTGGCGATGATGTGGCGCAGGTTCTTCTTGGAGGCCTGGCCGCTGAGCGCGAGCCCGCGAAAGTGCCCGGTGGAGCCGATGCCTTCCGATTCGTACAGCACCCGCGCTGCCCTGGCCTGCTCGCAAATCTCCTTCGTCCGCTCCAGTTTCTCCGGTGTGATTTCCCATCCCTCCGGCGGGAGCGGCTCCCAGGGAATGCGCACGAAGCGCACGGCGTAGCGGCTGAGGATCGGGAGCAGCAAAGGCACGATCGCCGGATGGATGTGGATGTGATGGTGGCTATCCAGGTGCGTCATGGGGCCGTGGCTGTCCAAAAACCACTCGATCTGCGAGCGCACCTCGCGCTCGATGTGCGCCTTGTCGACCGAGCCTTCTTCCAACAGGCGTCGCAGGCGGTCGCGGCCAAAAAATTCCCCGCTGCTCTCGATGAGCGTCTCGATCGTCTCGGGTTTGCTGAGCGGATAGCCCTCCGTAAAATTGAGATGAAGCCCCGTGGGCAGCCCGCGCTCGCGCGCGTGCCGGGCGGCGGCGTTACTGTCGCTCCCGTTGGCTACCAACGTCGCGCTGCGGACAATGCCTTGCTCGAAGCACAGGAAGATCCCGTGGCTGCGGGCGGGGGTTATCCCCAAGTCATCGGCATTCACGATCAGGCGGCGCATGGGGGGAGTGTAGCCGATCATTTGGGCAAGATGCTCATTGCCTTTTTGATGCTGTTGTACCATTTCCATTTCACCCTGAACATATCGGCGTAGCTTTCAAGCCTTCCCGTAGAAATTCTTGCACATTGATCTGTATCACTTTGAAAGCGAAGCCGTATCGCTTACACTTTGGCGTGTCTTGGGACGATTAGCTCAGCTGGTTAGAGCGTACGGTTCACATCCGTAAGGTCACTGGTTCGAACCCAGTATCGTCCACCAATTGAAAAAAATTTATATAATGTTATAATAGTAATAAATGGATACATACCAAGCATTTGTGGACGATGTAAAAAAGCGGCCCATCTCTGCTGAGGATGTAAGTTTCCTCAAGGAATTATCCGAGATGGTTGACGAACCACTTACCCAGGGCGCGGCCGAGATTATGCGAAAGAATCTTCCGGAGGCCGTGAAAGCAGGTTTGCCCGCAGATGTGATCCTCCACCAGACCGACGAAAATGTTCTCAAGGATGAGGCAGTTTCGCGCGCAGTTGAAAGGAAAATAAAGAATGCTCTCTTTGACCTTCTATTGGACGTCCTACGGGAAAAACCAGGACTTCACAGTATTGATTTTCGTGCTATTGAGTCGACGTTCAATGCAGAGCACTCGTCCATTCGCTCAGATTTACGCCGCAAAGCATTTGACAGTTTCTTTAACGATATCACGTATCTCTCAATTTGCGACGAGGCCAGAGATCGTCGTGCCAAGTTAGGATCCGCAGACGCCATCATGCTCATCGATGAAATTGCTGAAGATCTTTTAGGACGGAGGATTTCAAATCTCATCCCACGTAGCAGAGAGGATTTCCATAGAAGGGTTATCCAACATCTGGAAAAGGCAGAAGATTGAAATTTTAATGTTTGATAAAAATCATGCCGTCCAGAAGTTGTCTTGCGATAAAAAGAAAGCCGCCCCCGGGCGGCTTTCTTGCACATGGAGGAGAGTGTGTGTTAGAAGCTCAGATTCGCGTCGGCGTCCACATCCACATCCGTTTTACCGCCAACGTCGAACACACCCTTGGTTTGCGTGTGGCCGTAGGCATGGCCCCGGCCATGTTTCACTTGCTGCTTGTCATCCTCATTAGTATCTTGATCACTTGTTTTCTTCGCAGGGCAGGCCGTTTTGAAAGCGGCTTGCGCGGCTTTGCGGTCAGACTTGAACTGGGTCATGGCCGCCTTCATGTCGGCATGGAATTTCACGTTCGCCGCTTGCACGGCCGACACCTGCGCCGAGCCGCTTAAGCTGAGCGAGGCTTTGAGCGCACTCTGGTGGGTCTGGATCGCCAGTTGCTCACTGGCTGAGAGCTTGGCGAACGCGTTCAAGAAAGCGGTATCACGGTCAATGGCTGCGTTGATACAGACCGTCTCATTGGCCGAGGCGGAAGACGAGGAACTGGCCGAAGAGGAACTATCTGCCATCGCTTGCATGGAGAAGGCAGCGAGCGACACGAGACCGATCGATCCCGCCGCGAGGAGTGTTGCAATGCGTTTCATATGGAGAGGGGGAAGGAAATAGAGAAGGAAAGAACGGAAAGAACGAACCTGTGCGCAGAGGAAAAGGATGTGGAGAAGAAGTGCGGATTCCTTGCGCACGTGGCAGGATAGATGACGTCCCCATACGGCGATTCTTGCTTGAAATGCCATGAATTCCTTTGATGACTTATAACTGAAATGAGCTTCTAGAAGAGGAAATATGGAGATTCCCGATGAGTTTGACTTTTGAAAATTACTTGATTTAATGTTGAATATGTTCGACTTGGCTGCTGCAAAGATTCGCTCAGGGGAAGATATTCAACGACGGTTTGTCCGCTTGCCTGTTGTGAGTTCCTTTCAAGATATGGGAAATCTTTGAGAGATGGTTCACACCCATCGTCTTCTGTACCAAGAGATTCCGGACATTCCCGGATTGCCTTGTTAAAGACTGCCCGCGGAATCATGATGCGGAGTAGTCATACGGCTTCGCTTTCAAAGTGATACAGATCAATGTGCAAGAATTTCTACGGGAAGGCTTGAAAGCTACGCCGATATGTTCAGTTTGAAATGGAAATGGTATCATTTGTTGTTTTTTTCAATCGGTCTACTCTGGTCCCATGCCCATCAACCGAGACCGCATCCTCTACGAAGACGAGTGGTTTTTGGCCGTGCACAAGCTCAGCGGCGAGCTCACCGTGCGGGGCAAGGGGGAGATGCACAAGCTGCCGCTCCTCGATTTCCTCCGCAAAAATTTCCCCGGAATCCGGCCCGTGAGCCGCCTGGATTTCGATACCTCGGGTGTGATCCTCTTCGCCCGCAACAGGCAGGCGCTCGAAAAAGTGACGGAGACGAAGTTTGAGGAATGGAAGAAGGCATATCGGACGATCGTTACCGGCCGCCTGCGCGATCGAGAAGGTGATATCAAAAAGCCTCTGCCCGCCCGCACGAAGAACATCCTCATTCCTTCGACCACTCACTATAAAGTTCTGGAAGAATTCCCGTCGTGCAGCTTCGTTGAAGCCGTCATCCACACAGGCCGGCACCACCAGATCCGGCGGCACTTCGCGGGCATCCATCACCCGCTCGCGCTCGACAGCCTCTACGGCGATGCCAGGTTCAACCGCGCCTTCGGCGAAAAATTCCGTTACCGCAAATTCTTCCTGCACGCGTTCTCGCTCTCCTTCGTCCATCCGTTCACGGGCAAGCAGGTGGAGATCATCTCGCCGCTGCCGAAGGCGTTTGAGGAAATACTCTCGAAGTTGCGGTCGGCATAAGTATGTCATCCTGAGCTCTGTCGAAGGATGACGCTGAGGGATTACTTCCACAAGTACGCATTGTCGCGCTTCGACAGGGCTCAGCGTGACAATGCTCAGCGTGACAATGCTGTGTTTCTGGTACACTCCTCTCATGCGCGTCCTTTCGGGCATGCAGCCCTCCGGCCAATTGCATTTGGGGAATTACTTCGGCTCGATGAAGCCGAACCTGTCCTACGTGGGCAAGGCGGAGCAGAGTTTTTACTTCATCGCTGATCTGCACGCGCTCACCACCATCCAGGACCCGGCGCTTCTGCGCTCACTCCGTCGGGACATCGTCCTGGATTACCTGGCGTGCGGGTTTGATCCCGCGAAGGCCGTGATGTACTACCAATCGGACATTCCCGAGCACACGGAGCTGATGTGGATCCTCTCGACTGTGACGCCGACGGGTTTGCTCGAGCGGGCTGTCTCGTACAAGGAGAAGGTGGAGAAGGGGATTGCCGCGTCGGCCGGGCTCTTCACCTATCCCGTCCTGATGGCGGCCGATATTTTGCTCTACGGCGCCAACCTGGTGCCGGTGGGTAAGGACCAAAAGCAGCATCTGGAGATGACGCGCGACATCGCCGTCAAGTTCAACCACACCTTCGGCGACACGCTCACCATCCCCGAACCGCTCATCCGCGACGAAGTGGCCGTGGTGCCCGGTACCGACGGCCAGAAAATGAGTAAGAGCTACGGCAACACGATCCCGCTCTTTGGACCCGAAAAGGCCATACAGAAAGCGATCATGGGCATCAAGACGGATTCCAAGGGTGCCAATGAACCCAAAGACCCCGGGAGCTGCATCATCTACCAACTTCATGCACTCTTCCTGTCGCCTGCCGAGCGCAAAGCACTGGCCGACGAGTACCGCGGCGGTATTGCGTACGGCGATGCCAAGAAGAAATTATTCGCAACCTACATGGATGTGTTCGGGCCGTTCAGAAGGAAGCGCGAGGCGTTGGAGAAAGACAAGAAATCCGTGGAAAATGTGGTGAAAGAAGGCGCCAGGAAGGCCTCGGTGGTAGCGCAGGAGACGATGGGGCGGGTGCGGAGGGCGGTGGGGTTGCGGTAACAACAAAGCATGTCACACTGAGCTCTGTCGAAGTGCGACATGCGTCCCTGGTGGAAGTATTTCCAGAGTGTCATCCTTCGACAGTGCTCAGGATGACAACTGTATGCAACTTCGTTTTATCCTCGCCTCGGCCAGCCCGCAGCGGAGAGCCTTGCTCGAGGGTCTGGCCGTGCCGTTTGAGGTGATGGCAAGCTCGGTTGATGAATGCGCGTGCAGCATCGCGGATCCGGTCGAGCGCGCCAGGGTGTTGGCAACATTGAAGGCCCAGGAGGTCGCGTCCCGGTCGCGCGGACGGTGGGTGATCGGGTGCGATACGCTCGTCGTGGCGTCCGACGGCACCCTGCTCGAGAAGCCCGTGGATGCCGCGGATGCGCGGCGGATGCTGGACCTGCAGAGCGGTTCCACGTCACTCGTGCATTCGGGTTTGGCGCTCGTGTCGCCGGAAGGGAAATTATGGAGTGATGTGTCGTCATCGTCTGTCATATTCAAGGAATTGTCCGACAATGAGAAGGAGTGGTGGATTGCTGGTAACTTTTGGAAAGACCGGTCGGGAGGATTCCAGATCGATGGCCCCGGCCAGTTGCTCATCGAGAGGATGGAGGGCGATTGGACGGGGGTCGTGGGATTTCCCGTGTTTTTGTTCGGGGAGATGTTGAGAAAAGCGGATGTGGTGCTCTACTATCGATTGTTTCGGGCGTGAGTCGCTTCATATCTTCTTTCTTTTGTCTGCCACACAAAAGAAAGAAGCAAAGAAAAAGTCACCCGACTTCGCTCTGCGGAGCTTCGCCGGGCAGGCCGCAAAATGCGCCCCACTCCACTGTCCCACCGCATTTTGCGGATGTTGGGAGCAGAACCCAGACTCCGTCTGAGCGTGTATTTTATAGATGCGACGGGTCCTCGGCGTCGCCTTCGATGGTCTTGAGGCCGGTATCTTCGTCTTTGGTGCGGTCGCCTGCGCCGGCTCCGGGGGTGTTATTACCATTACCGTTGCCATTACCATTGCTTTTAGTCTTCTTGTCATCATCGTCGCCTCCGGGGAAATGCTGCATACGTGCTGGGTGAAGAGACATTGATGATAGCAGCGCCGGCCCCGCTTCACAACGAACAAATGCGCAGAGCGTGGAGTTCGCGCCTCAGTTCCCTCCAATCGGGCAGCACACCCTCCACTGCGCGCCAGTAGCGCGGCGAGTGGTTACGCACAAGCCGGTGGGCCAGCTCGTGGATGATGACGTAGCGAAGCAGCGGCGGCCGCACGAAGAGCAGGACGGCATTGAGCATGATGTCGCCGTGGGCCGAGCAGCTGCCCCACTGGGACGATGCGAAACACAGCCGGACACTGCGAATGGGCACCTGGAACGTTTCCACATTGACCCGGTGAACCAATTCGGCCGTTGCATGTTGCACATCGCGGCAGAGCAGCCGCCACAGGAAGCGGTGCAATGCCTCTTTGCGGATCGCGGGACCCACACTCACATGCCATGCGTCGCCGTGGTGTTTTGCTTTCGTGCGGTTCCCGGGTGTCAGCAGGAATGTCCGCGGTCGGCCGTCTGCCGGCATCACCGTGTGCAGCGCGGCGCCTTCCAGGAGTGTCCGGAAGGGATCAATGGCGGAGCGCTCCCGTTCCCTGCTCACTTTGGCGGCCATGCGCCTGAGCAGGAACTCGATGTGTTCGCGCTCCTCGGCCATCGTCAAATTGCGCGCCAGGCGGATGACGATCGTGTCGTCGCGGTAGACCGCCCTCGAGTGCCGGTTACGCGTGCGCTCGATGCGATGGGGGAGAGGCGTGGGCATCGGGATGAGTATAGAGCAAAGGCAATGGATAGACGAAGATCCAAGATGCAAGATGCAAGATACAAACGTTTGCTTCTTGTATCTTGCCTGCCCGTCCGCAGGCGGGTTTCTTGGATCTTTCTTCGTCCACAAGTCCGCGTGTCATTTCCCCTTCAATTCCTTCTCCTTGTCCAAGTACTTCAATACCGTCTCCACGAATGTCGCATGGCTCCAGGTGAGGGGGGCAACCGAGAGCGGTGTTCCCTTGTGAGGATGCACCTGCTCGGGGAGGATGCCGCTGCGGCTCGCGTACTTTTCGGCCCAATCAAGCGCCTTGCGCGCTTGCTCGAGCTCCTGCAGGTCCTTGGCGCAGGCGATGTGCCACTGGGCGTCCCAGAGAGTCGTGATGATCCAGGGGTTGCCCGGGATGTCCTGCGACACGGGCACCGCTTCCTGGTAGTGGTCCATGGGGTAGCGCGCCAAACCCCCCACGGCGGTCTTCACCGCCAGTTTCTCTTCCAGTTGCTTCATCGTCGAGACCACGCGCGGATCATCGGGCGGCAGGATACCGAGCAGCCACACGGCGACGATACTCGCGTCAGGGGTTTCGTCGCGCTCCGTCGTCTGGCCGCCGCTGCGTTTGATCTTCTTCAGGAACCGGCCGAGCTTTTCGTCGTACAGATGGAAGAGGAGGGCTTGTTTCATGTCATCCGCCACGCCCTGGAAATGCTCCGAGTGCTTGTGATGTCCCAGGATGTGGCAGATCTCGGCCGCCGCGTGGAGGCCCGCGATCACCGTCGCGGTGGTGTAGGTGAAGACCCCGCGGTGCTCCTCCCAGGGGTCGTAGCTGGGGAGCGGCAGGCCCGTCTCCGGTTCGCGG
>CAZAUW010000029.1:0-8851 GCA_964488295.1 uncultured Candidatus Peribacteria bacterium | reverse complement strand
GGGAACATTGTCCTGCGATTCGCCAGTGTTTGTCTCTTGCTCTTTTCCATCTTTCGTCTCCTGGACGGCGGCGTCATGAGATCCTGAGGGATTGTCTCCTTGTTCTACGGCTGTTTGCGTGCTTTCGCTCACCATTGCCGCGTTGTTGGATGACCTGGCGCAGGCGGCCGTGATGAGCAAAAAACAGAGTGTGAGGATGGTTGCGACGCGCTGGGTGAATGATGTCATCGCGGAGCGGAGGATTTACCCAAGATTGTAACAGCACTTGTTTGTGAAAGAAATTTGGGTTTCCGGATGACTGGCAAATTAGAAAATTGATGGTATAGTACCCTACGATACAGATTCACAGATGCCTACGGAGCTTCCTACCCTGCCGGCGATTGAACAAGTTGATTCCTGTGCAGAAGATGCACCGCATATTTTCACGAAGGAAGAATTAGCTGCCTGCGCAAACGGCCAGTGTTGCAACTGCGGCCGATGCTGCTGTGTCTTCAATGTCTACGTGCCTTCCCAAGTCGGTCAGGCCCTTCTTCGTCCCGAGCAGACGGGCAGAGTGCCGTTGGTGGTCCTCAAGTTGTCGGGGGTGATGTGTCATCAGGCGCAAGAGGTACGCGGCCTGTTTTTATGCGGGTTACATGATCAGAAGCATTTGCCAATTTTGGACGATTGCAGAAGATGGGATGGAACAAGCGGTGGATATCAGGTTGTGGTTGAACTGACGAGGGAAAGGCTGTTTCAACCGAAGAATGTTAGTGAGGTGGCGAGATTGGAATATGAACTGAAAAGGGGGCTTCTTTCGGACGTGCCGCCCGTTGCTACACGAGAAGAGCTTGAGACGTTTCTCACTTATCACTTGTCATGCGGTCGCGTCTCGACTGAACTTTTTGCGCATGCGGGAGTGTGGAGGATGCTCGATGCCTGCACGGCACAAGAGCGGCTGCAAATCGGCCATGATCTCAGTCGCAGGCTGCCGAATGTACCGGGTGTTCCGCCTTTTGTGGATCAATACCTGTCCGACAATCACGAAAACTCGCGCATTGCCTGAGCCACATTTTCGGGTGCCTGCACATGGGGAAAATGCGCTGAGCTCACCTCCGCCTCCGTGAAATTTTTCGTGTGCCGGAGAATCTCGCTACGGCGCTTGGGATCATCCCATGGATCATGTTTCCCCGCGATGATCTGTAGCATGCTTGTGCGGGCATTCGCCACGAGCGCACGGGCGACCTCTTCGCTCGTTTTCATTTTTTCGGGATTTTCCCACCGCAGGATGTCTTTGAATCTTTTGCCGTAGCGTTCCCAGTGGGAGCGCAAGATCCTTTCGTAAGTTTGCGGCGGCATCCCGGCACAGAGCTGCCGCAGGCGCGAGTCAAAAAAGCGCAAATCCATCGGCCGCTCGTCTTGCTCGGGCATCTGGGGCTCCGGCGCCGCAAAGCGCGCAGCCGTGGGAGGCGCCAGGAGCGCAATGCGCTTGAGGGTCAAAGCCCGAGCGAGTGCCAAAATGTCGGCGCATCCGCGCGAGTGAGCCGCCACGTTCTCCAGCTTCGATGCACGCAGAGCCTTGAGCAGCAATTCCCTCCACCATGCCTGCCACCCTCCTTCATGCCCCGATACTTCCTTCCAGTGGATTGTGCCCGCGTGCAGGGGATTCTCCACAATGAGCAATGTTTCGCCGAGCGCCCCGGCCAGCTCTTGCCAATCGTCACTGGCATGGGCGATGCCGGGCACCACGATGCGGCGGGTGGGTCCGGACCCCACCTCGTGGATCGCCAATGCATTGATTCTTCCCGCTTCCATGGGTCACGATCGAAATCCGCCCGCATGCCAGATGAAGGCCCCCCGTCCCACCGACATTTGCTTTTCGCAGTCCGCCACGCAAATGCCGGCCGCAGGGGTCAGAACGATATCTCCCTCCCGCGGGGGAGCGAGGTTCAGGAGCGTGTTGATGCGCGCCAGCACAGAGGGGATGGTGCACGAGACAGTATTGCCCATGCCTTCCATTCCGCTCACGAAGCAGACGTCTGCGACCGCATCCGCATGCTCTTCGCGCATCCTGGGTGCCACCATGTCATCCAGCCCTTTGATCATCCTTGCGTTTGGCTGGTGGGGAACGATGATGACACGGCCCTTGTATCCCTCGCCCAGCACGCGCAGTAATGATTCCCGCGCCGCCGATTCGATCAGGGCCGCGCCGTTCACATAGGCCAAGTCGCCGTTCATGCGGAAGATCATCTTCACGCTTTTCTTTCCGGAAAAATCCTCCACTTCCTGCCTGCTGATTGTGAAGATCGGCTTGCTTTTGGGTGCGTCGGGAGGGACGACATCCTCCGCCTCGGCAAAGAGCAGCCGGTGCCCCGGGCCCTTCCAGATGCTCGTCGCCGTGGCACCGGAGGCGAAGATGGGTGTTGCCCGGCTGTCGTGGGCATCCATCATGCGGTCGGGTGTTTCCACGTTGATGACAAGGCAGTGCTTACCGTCGTCGATTTTGCTGAGCAATGGCACGGCCTCAGAGACGATCTTCGGGAAGCCCGCGCAACCGTACGACAACGCCGTCACCTTGTCTCGCGCAATATTCATCTCGTCGGCCAGCGTGTAGGCGATCATGTAAGGCGCATCGCCCTCGTACTCGGTATGCGTGAGAGCCAGTGCCTGGCAATCGCGCGGGGTGATGCCGGTTTTCTCAAAAAACTTTTCGAGTACTTCTCTGGCAAGGTCCAGAGGAGTCTTTCCTTCGCGCAGGATATGGCGTGTGCGTATGCGGGTTGACTTGTAGATTCGGTCTTCACCCAAGCCCGTGAGCTGCGCGATGCGGGCGTTATCCAGCGGCACCAGCGACTGGCTTCCCGTCAGATCCACAAAATCGGTGAATGCAATCGTGTCCTTTTCTGCCATAGGATTGCGCACTGTACGTCACCGATGCGATATGGGCAAGCAACTCATCAATCCAGTCGGTCCATGGACCTCGTGAACTTGTCACGCCATCTGTGGGCCTGCGCCGCTGCGACTACTTCACGCCGTTTTGTCGGCTTTTCTGTGGAGTACGTTTGCAGCTTCAGTCCGATCCAGTATTCGCTTTCCTCCGATACGATATCTTCAATCTCATCCAGCTCCCATTCCATCTGTGAAGACCCGACCCTCCTTTTTTCTCCGCAAGACTCCAGGACTTCGCGGATTGCTCGTGATACAAGGTCGGCGATCTGCCTGGTTTGATGATCATTCTCGGTGCGTACCCCAAGTTTCCCCAGTCGATGAATGATAATCCCGATTAGTTTTTCAATCATGTCGCTATTGTCGACCCATTCCGATAAATCTTTCCGGAGTTTTCCTTTTTGAATAAGTTCTGCAAATACTTTCTTGGCCGTATTTTGCACTTGCTCTCGAAGTTCCATAGATGCGGCAGCATGCGGATCGGATTCGCATCTGTCAAATGCGCAGGTGGCATTTTTGCCCGCCCTTCACACCCAGTACACTGTGGGGCGTGCATCCCTTCGACCGCTATGCGGCTTTCACCGATGTGCGCGCCCTCAAAGAAGCCAGCGCCAGGCCGCTTCGCAAGAGCTTGCGCGTGAATACGCTCAAGACGTCGGTGGAGTCTTTCAAAAAATGGGCGGTCCAGAAAGGATGGGTGATCGAGCCGGTACCGTGGTGCGCCGAAGGATTTTTCATCGACCGTCCTTTGACAAGCTCAAGAGGACAAACGAGGGAAGCGCTCGGAAAGGATTTACTTCACTTGCTGGGTCACACCTACATGCAGGAAGCCGCGAGCATGCTGCCGGTGGAGTTGCTCGACCCGCAGCCGGGCGAGGTGATTTTGGACATGAGCGCGGCGCCCGGGAGCAAGACGACACAGATGGCGGCGAAGATGCAGCCCCCATCCCCCGGCCCTTTCCTCCACATGGGGAAGGGGAGTCCCCGCGGCGTCATTATTGCCAACGATATCCAGGAAAAACGCCTATGGACGCTCAAGAGCGCGCTGCACCGCTCGGGGGTGATCAATGCGATCGTCACCAAAAAAGTCGGGCAATGGTTCGGCAAGCACATGACGGAGCGTTTTGATCGCGTCCTCTGTGACGCGCCGTGCACCGCTCAAGGGACATCCAGAAAAGATTCCGATGCGCTCGTGTACTCATCGCTCGAGAACGTCGGCAAGATGGCCAAGCTGCAGAAGGAACTCCTGGAGGCGGCAGTGCATGCATGCAAGGTGGGCGGCCGCATCGTCTACAGCACCTGCACCCTCACGCCGGAGGAGAATGAAGAGGTAGTGCGGGCGATCATCGAGCGCTTTAAGGGGCAGGTGGAGGTGGTGGATCCGCGAAATGAGCTACCAGCAATCAGCAATCAGCTTTCAATTTTTTTCGAGAGAACCATTCATGATTCGGGAAAAGTCCAAGAATACCTTCGGATAAATGCTGATAGCTGGAAGCTGGCAGCTGACGGCTTACCATTTCTCCGCCTCTGGCCCCAGACGTTCGATACCGAGGGATTCTTCTGCGCGGTGTTGCGAAAGACCGCGCCTACGCGCCAGCCGGAGAAATTTCCGTCAGCGCGTTTTCAGGAAGAAGAGTTGCCGCGGGCGCGCAAAGATGACGTGGGAGTCGCACTCGAGAAGCGATATGGGAATTCATTGCTGTTCCCGCATGATCGGTTGTTTGCCCGCAACGAGCAGTTGCTCCTCACCACTCACGATGTTGCGAGCTTCCGTATGCCGGTGACGGACTACTCGCTCGGCTTGCCGTTTGCGTTGCGGCTTGAAGACGGCCGCGTGCGCGTGAGCCATGAGGCGGCGACATACCGGGGTCATCTCGCAACGGACAACGTGGCCGAGCTCCCGGATGCGGAGCTGGATTTGCTGCTCGACGGCAAGGACGCGCATTGCGATCATGCGCTGACGGGCGATGTCATCCTGCACTACCACGACCTCGCCGTGGGCGTCGGGTTGGCAAAGGACGGTCACCTCAAGAACCGGTTGCCGCGGTGGTTGGTGGTGAAGTCGTAGACGGTGCGTGGTTGTTATCGGTGCACATCCGCACGCAGAAAGCGTGCTCTGATTTTTGGAAATATTTCCACCCGCAGAGCACGTTTTCTACGTGCGGTTCAACGCGCGGTCAGCCGATCATAATCACCACCAATCGATATCCGCCACATCCCATTTGCCCGATGCCGATGACCACGGGTAATCCTCAGGTTTTTCGCATAGTCCGGCTTTGACGGGATTGTGATGGATGTAATGCAAAATTTCTGATGAGTTCCCACGACAAATTTTCACGTGGTAGCGACGCTGCCAAATCGGTCCGCGTCCGATCTTGAATGTCACGGCACGTTTGTACACACCGATTGTCTTCGACACAGATCCACCGTCGGGTTGTCTCATCAAAAAATGACCGTGGTCCGGCATGATGACGAATCCATACAGGAAGAACGGATAAAAGTTTTGAATGTCATAGAGTGTTTCCGTCGCAATCCGCGCAGCGGCCGGGTCGGAGAAGATAGGAACGCGATATTTGGCGTTTGTCGTGATGAACATCAATTCCTGGTTTTGAACCGGATGGCGTTGAGTCATGCCGTTATGATTGCAAGTTCGCACGCAGAAAGCGTGCTCTGTTTTTGCTTTATTTTGCATGCCCGATGGATCGCCCGTCTCTGAGCCATGCATTCGGTTCTATGGATCCATGGAACGCCCCTCAGAATCATCACATACAACCGAACTCGTAATCGCACGCAGAAAGCGTGCGTCTGGTGTATACTTCCATTCCCATGGACTCCGTTGCCGAGATCAAAGCGCGGCTGCCGATCGAACAACTGGTATCGCAGTACTGCCAGCTGCAGAAGAAAGGCCGCAATCTGGTCGCCCTCTGCCCGTTCCATAACGACACCAAACCGAGCCTGCTCGTGTCGCCCGACAAGGGCATCGCGTACTGCTTCGCCTGCCAGAGCGGGGGAGATATTTTCAGCTTCTACCAGAAGATCGAGGGCGTGGATTTTCCCCAGGCCATCAAAGACTTAGCCGAGAAGGCGGGGGTGAAACTCGAGACACGTCACGTGTCGGGCGGTCCCGCAAAGGACGAGAAGGAGCGCGTGCGCGAATGTCTCCAGGCCGCGAATGCCTTCTATCAGGCTCAGCTCAAGGAGTCACCGTCGGCGCAGGAGTACCTGCGCAAGCGGGCCGTTCCTGCGGAGCAAATCGAACAGTTTGAGCTGGGCTTGGCACCCGATTCGTTCTCGGCCACCTACGAGCACCTGCTCAAGTCGGGTTTCAGCCGAAAAGAAATCCTGGCAGCCGGCTTGGGCGTCTTGCGCGAGTTGCAGGAGGAGCGGATCTACGACAGGTTCCGCAACCGCCTGATGTTTCCCATCCACGACCACCAAGGCCAGATCGTGGGTTTTGGCGGCAGGACGCTCGGGGAAGACGACGCAAAGTACATCAATTCTTCCGACGGCATCCTCTACCACAAGAGCAGCGTGCTCTTCGGCTTGCACCAGGCCAAAGAAGCCATCCGGCAAGGTAACCGCGCGCTGCTCGTGGAGGGATACTTCGACGTGCTGGCGTGCCATCGCATTGGCATGCACAACGCGGTGGCCGTGAGCGGCACGGCGCTCACCGAGCAGCACGTCAAGCTCCTCAAGCGGTACGCCGAGGAAGTCACCCTGTGCCTGGATCAGGACCGCGCCGGTCAGGAGGCGATGGAGCGGGCGTTCGTGCTGCTGAGTTCGCAAGGCATGCACGTGGACAGCGTCGTCCTGACGGGCAAAGACCCGTCGGAGACGTTGCAAGCCGATCCCGCGCTCCTCAAACACCTCTTGGAAGCGCCGCCTGAGCCGTATCTCGATGTCGTTCTGCGTCAGCTGGCGCAATCAGACCTCTCCTCCCCGATCGTCAAGCGTCAGGCGCTCCAGCGGCTTCTCCCGCTCATCGACGCGCTGCCGTTTGCGGTGGAGAAGGAGGAATATACCGCCAAAGCAGCAGCTACTCTCCAGACCACTGCGACGGCGCTGCAGCAGGATATGCTGCGGTTGCAATCGGCGGGGTTCGCGCCTGTCCCTCCATCCGCCGGTCAGGTACCCGCCTCCTCCCATCCCGATACCTTCACCCCCGCCGAGATCGCGCTGCGGATGTTCCTCTTCTCCCCCGCGCTTCTCCACTTGCTCTCCGAGCTCATCGAGCCCGACGCAGGCACGGCCGCCGCACTCTATCGTGCGCTCAAAGATCTTGCCGATCCGGGTTCCTTCGAGATTGATGCGCTGGACCTTCCTCCCGAGCACCGGGAGCACGTCTCCATCCTCTGGCTCTACGGCGAGCAGCACGGCTTCGGCGACTGGTCGCAGTCGATGGCGGCGCGCGAGATCCGGCGCAACTGCATCGTCGCCAACCGCGAGGCTATCCGCCATAAGAAGGAGGAACTCACCAAAAAACTCTTTGAGGCGCGCAGAAACGGCCGCAAGCAGGAAGAAGCACTCCTCAGCAATCAGTTCGAGCAGGTTCTGAAGCTGGCGAGAATGGCCGGTTAATAATGAAAATAGATTTGAATGCTTGAATGGTTCAATGGCTCAATGGTTGCCAGGCAAGTGGCACTGTTGAGAAGCATTTAGCCATTTGTCCCATATTTCCTTGCTCTTTTCGCCTGTTTTTCAGTATTCTATCTTGGTACAAGGCGAGATCTCCCTCTCGTCATATCTCTTGCTATGGCTTCCCATCCGCGTAAATTCATCGCGCAGCCCACTGACGAAGATCTGAAGAAATTTCCCGAAAAAGTGAAGCATTTGGTCAAAAAGGGCCGCGAGCAGCGCTACGTCACTCATCAGGAAATCATCTCGGCCGTTCCCAATGCCGAGGAAAACGTCGATCTGCTCGACGAGATCTACACCTTGTTCGTCGATTTGGGCATCCAGGTGATCGACGTGAAAGACGCGCTCATCTGGGATAAGAAGAACAAGGGTCCTAGCCTGGAGATCCCCGAGCCGACGGAGGATTTGACGGAGGTGACGGCGGCGGCAACCGACGAATCCGCCGAAGGGTCCGACGAGGACGGTGACGCGGAGCCCGACGAGAAGGTGGAGGCGATGGGCGACGAGGTGGACGACGAGGCGATGAAGATGATTGCCATGGCGGGCATCGCGGTGGACAGCGACAAGGACTTGAGCGAAGAGGAGCGCAAGAAACGCCGCAAGGAGCGCGAGATCGACCTGCTCGAGATCAGCAACGACTCAGTGCGCATGTACCTGTCGGAGATCGGGCGCGTCCCGCTCATCGACGCGCGCAAGGAAGTGGAGCTGGCGCGCCGCATCCGCAAGGGCGATGCTTCGGCCAAGCAGCAGCTGGCGGAGGCCAACCTCCGCCTGGTCGTGTCGATCGCCAAGAAGTACATCGGGCGCGGGCTTTCGTTCCTCGATCTCATCCAGGAGGGGAATATCGGCCTCTTCCGTGCCGTCGAGAAGTTCGACTACGAGCGCGGCTTCAAGTTCTCCACCTACGCCACCTGGTGGATCCGCCAGGCCATCACGCGCGCGATTGCCGACCAGGCCCGCACGATCCGCATTCCCGTGCACATGGTGGAGACGATCAACAAGCTCACGCACACCCAGCGCCGGCTGGTGCAGGAACTCGGCCGCGAGCCCACGCTGGAGGAACTGTCCGTGGAGATGGAAATGGACATCAAAAAAGTCGCCCACATCCAGAAGATCAGCCAGGATATCATCTCGCTCGAGTCGCCGGTGGGTTCCGAGGAAGACAGCAAGCTCGGGGACTTCATCGAGGACGAAGAAGCGGTGAACCCCTTCGAAGCGACCAACCGCCAACTGCGCAAGGAGAACGTCCACGCGATGCTCGATTTCCTCACGCCGCGCGAACGCAAGATCA
>CAZAUW010000028.1:2319-8934 GCA_964488295.1 uncultured Candidatus Peribacteria bacterium | reverse complement strand
TAGCCAACTGAGCTACGTCCCGATGCGCGGAGTATAGCAGCCCTCTGAACGCAGCAAACATCAGGGGTTGGTGCATTTTTCTTGACTCCGTTTTCTCCCCCGCTATCCTCTGCCCGCTTTGGAAAAACATTTCATCGTCCGCGGCATTATTTCCATCACGCACCCGGCGTGAGGAGAAGCTGCTGCGTTTTTTATCCCCGCTCTCTCCTCACAGGGCTTCCTTTTTGTATGGCATCCATCGACCAACAACGGGTGGAAACGGCAACAGACAGAATCGTTGGCGAAAGTTTCCCACTCAAGCACCTCGACCTTCGCTCACGCATCATCATGCAGAAAAGAGAGAGATTCAGGACTGTGCTCTATGAGTGTCTTGCCGCTTCAGCCGCAGCCATCGATGCGGTCGAAGCAATGCAAGACATCGATTTGAGGCTCTATCTGGAATCACTGCAGCCCTATGCCGATTATATGGACCCGGAGCAGGCGGCACGTTTCGTCGTTGACGATCTTTCGAGGCTTTCAAAAGATATTCAGAAAACTTTTTGACTTTATGGCAATAGAGGAAGTCCCTGAAAACAAAAAAAATGATCACATTTTTTATACAATATTTTCTCCTATCACATGGTGTATACCAAAACATTTCAGCTTCGCCGGGCTCATTTAGCAGCACAATTTGCATCTGAAAATATTATTATTTTCAGTCAATTGTCCACTGGACGACAAACAAACCGTCTGTACACTCCCGCTCCCCCTGCAAAGGGGTACTATGAATCACGTGAAGCCCCTCACACGATACGCTTCACTCCCGCTCGTGCTGGTGCACTTGCTGCTCATCATCGTCCTCGCATACACGATGATGGGAATGCCTCTCCTCGGTTAAGGCATTGAGTGGACGCACCGGTCCCATCGTCGCTCGCGTTTGACTTGGAAGGCCAGGAGCGACTATCGCACTTCCGCCCTTTGGGACGGGGGTGTTTTTGAAGGTTTCGGGCCGTCAAGAATCCTCGACATGCGTTTCGGGGAGATGAATCGTTCATCTGAGGAAGGGCAAACGCCTGAAATTTTGACAAAAGTATCCGATCGTGTGGTGGAATCGAGAATATCTGAGGCTCTGTCATTCCATCAAAATGGAGGCCATTGCGTTGGCTAACGCACCTTCAAAACACCTATTGCGACGAGCTTGCTCTGCACGGTATTTTCACGGGCATTTTCTTGCGTTACCTCGATCATGATGTGGTCACGCAAATCCTTCTGCTCGCTATAGGTGACGGAATGGCGGGCATCGCCAAGGGGGTTTTGGAGCGCGCCCAGGTTGATCTTATCGGGAGGGCTCTGGCGCACCGCCCATGCCACGTAATGCAGTTTCTTCCCTGCCGGGGCAATGTTGATATTCACCATCTCGATCATGGTGCCATCCTGGAAGTAATGCCCCTGGATGATGCCGTTGGCCGAGGTGCCGCCGGTGCCACTGATCGGGCCGGTGGCCAGCCACAGTTCCTTGCCGTGGCGCGGATCCGTGACCTGATGACGCTGGGGCTGCCTGGCGCACGAGGCGAGGATGAGGAGGACAGGGATCAGGAGGAGGTAGCGGCGGTTCATGGGCAAGGCGGAAAAGACGAGTGGGAGTATAGAGAGCACCAAAGAAAACGCCACACAACTCCCTCCAAACATCAAAGCGGGCATACTTGCCCGCGGATGCCTGCGAGGGGCTATCTGGACAGCCCCAACGATGAAGGAAAGCAAGTCACCACAAAAACCCGGGGTGCGCCTCGGCTAGTTTGCTTCGCACATCGCGCGCATGGTCCGTCACTTGTTTCGCAAACGTCTTGTATGCCAAGGCGGAGGATGGGTACAGCTTCTCCATCAGAATCGTAGCGGTAACAAACTGCTCGACATTCTGCGAGAGCGCGATGAAGTGGGTATTATGCAAAATCGCGTCGCCGTAGGCGTGGTAGACGGTCTCGAAATCGGGCTTCATCCGGGTGATAAGTTCCTGGTCATGCATGTCGGCCAGGGCCTGCAGGCTTCCTGTGAGGATGCCGAGATAATTGTATTTGCCCAGTTGCCATGCATTGCCGTAATCCGAAAGAGCGCCGGGGGGATTGCCCCGCAATTGCTCCAGGTCTCCGGCCAATTCCCATGCGCGCGCGTCTTCGCTGTTGGACTGCATGTAGAGCTTGAGCGCCGCACTCGCGCCGTCCACGTCGCCTTGTTCGGTAAGCAGGCGGGTTTCGCTCAAGTACATGTCGCGCGGGAACAATTCCCCATGCGCCCGGCGGTACCAGGCAAGCGCGGCCTGGCCGTCGCCTCTCGCCTCGGCCCTGCGCCCCATGGAGGAAAGCAGCAGCTCGCGGCCCTCGAAGACAAGCACACAGCCAAGGGCAACCGCCAAGAGAACTTCGACGATCCGCATGATCCGGGCATGGATTGCACTTCGCCTCTGGACCGGGTGCGCGAGGAATCCGAGAAATAGCCAGAACGGCAGCGCGATGCCGACGAACTGCAGGTTGTAATCGATCAGGTTATGGGCGATCACGCCGACGATCGCAACGATAAGAAGATAGTGTGAATCTCCTGATAAAGTTACTGGTTTTTGGTTACTGGTTTTTGGTTGGTCACTGATCGCTGATGGCCTGTCCTGTGCAGCGTCGAAGGACTGAGGGCTGAGAGCTGACCGCCAGAATGCGGGAATCAGCACGAGCCCAAGGATCAAAAGAAAGAGGATCGCCGCAGGCCACCCGCGCTCCATGACCAGCTTCAAGAATACGTCGTGGGGGTGATCGGATGTTTCGAACACGGAGGTCTGCAGCGACGGCTGGACGAAGCGGAAGCTATACGGCCCCCAGCCGAAGAGCGGACGCGCCTTCGAAAGCTCCCACGCGGCGTTCCAGAATGCCCGCCGCTCGGTGATGGACGACTCCCCTTCCTCGGCCGTGAAGGTCGCCTTCGCAGATACCGATTGCACCGGGTAGTGGATGGCGCGCAGCCGGTTGACGGCAAAGAACAGCACGATGGCAATGGCAGCCACGGTGAGCACATCGAACACAACGCGTCGGAGCATGTCTGTCGGCAGTCGGCGACGGTCCCGGACATGGCGGGCGCATACGATGGCCAGCCAGAAGATCAGTTGGAGCGCAAAGGCCAAGAGCGCTCCGCGCGAGTAGCTTAAGAGCAGGCATCCCAACACAAATGCCATGAGCGGGAGGCGGACAAGTCGCCTCATCCTTCGCGACCACAACCACACGGCAGGCCACGCGAGCAGCAAGTACTGCGCCCACGCGTTGGGCCAGTAATCGGTGGAGAAGCGGTAGTCGAAGAATGTCCCCACCATCCGGTTGACGGGTTGGGAGAGGTAGACCACCACGCCCACGACACACGCGGCGAGAGTGGCCACCGCCATCGCGGCGATGAGGCGGCCAAATAGTGACCGATCGCTGTCCCCTGCCGCCGGCCGAGGGTGCCGGATGATCCAGAAGAAGAGGAGCACGAGCGCGGCATCGCGCAGTACTTCGTCGAGGCCGTAATTCCTTGCGCTCGAAACAATGAAGCTGCTGACGGTCCATAGCAAAAAAAGGGCGGCAACACCCCACACAACCATCGGCACCTCCTTGCGCTGTTCGCTCTTGTACTCGCGCCAGCAGGAAAACAAGATCGCAATGACCGCAGCGCCACCGAGGAGCCACGTCATCTCAAGGCCCTTGCCTCCGCGCCAGAGCACGGAGATGAAGACGAAGGACGCAACCGCCCACTCCATCACCTGCGGGCGCAGAAAACACGCGTTTCGCATGCCTGCAGTATGGCAGGGGCCACCTCGTTTGGAGATTGAGTTTTTAAGAGAAAGTGATACGGGATTATTTACCTGAAACTGCAATTTTCCTTTATTTGAAGCCAATAACTTACTGATTGACATTTGACTTTTTGTATTGGAAATATATAGACAAAAGCGTAGAATGTTCCGCTTTATGCAAGAAACTACCTCGCCACCTCCCCGCCCCGGCTCGGCCTTGCCATCATGGATCCTCCTGGCTCTGCTGATCCTGGGAAGCTCAGTCGGTGCGTACTCCTACGGCAGCGACGTGGCGAGCGCGCGCGATGACCTTGGCGCGCCGGCATTGCGCTCAGCCGAATCACTCCAAAAAACCTTGTCTGAGTTGCAAATGCAGTGGACGGAAAACCAGCGCAGAGGCGTCAAGAATCCCCCCCACCTGCATATTACGGCTCAAAGGATCCGTAGCGCCCTCTGTGGCATGGGGACCGTGCGCTTCTGCCCCGACTATGGGCAGGTGCCGGCAGCCAAGCACGTTGATCTCGACCGGCTGGCCTACGCCGTGAGCATCGCCGAGACGAGCCACTGCACCGCGGGAACGGGACTGAGCAAACATAACTGCCACGGCATCATCGAGTGCAACAAGGGTGCCTGCGCCATCAAGCGCTTCGCCACCACCAACGAAAGCTTCCTCGCCTTCAAGAAGCTGTGGATGAAAGCCTATGGCGACCACTTCCCTACCCTCGACGACGCAAAGCGCTACTCCGGCGGCCCCGGCGACACCTGGCTGGAGCGGGTGACGATTGCATACTACGGCAGGGCGGCGGTGCGAGGGTAAATACCCAGAGGCTTATACCCATTGCATTCTCTGAACGTTGAACGATGAACGATCTTGCCGGCCGCATCCCCGCGGACGCGGGGCGAAGGCTGGTGATGCGGGGTTCGTGTCTTGGGAAGAATCATCTGCTACTATCGTGCGGCTGATCTTTTGAATATGCGCTCGTTGTGATGGTGAGCGGAGTCGAACCATGACACTGAGGAAGCATTTCCATGCAATCCGCATGTCCTCCTTCGACAGGGCTCAGGATGACATGCTTCACGGTGCAGTATCTTAAGCCGATGTGGCGGAATTGGTAGACGCGCACGCTTCAGGAGCGTGTATCCTCACGGATGTGGAGGTTCGAGTCCTCTCATCGGCACCACTCACTGATTGAATAGTAATCCTCAGGGCCCATGCCCCAGCATGCCGTGGAGGATGAGGAACGCCTGGTCCAAATCTTCTTTGCGAAAGATGAGCGTGATCTCGGTGTACGTGGAAATCATCTCGATGATATTCATGCGCTTCATGGCGAAACGGCGCTGGACGGCATAGAACGTGTTGGGGATCTCAATGTACATTTCGTCGAACCGCACGGTGAGGCTGGCCAGGCCCTGCAACTCCGCCTTGGGTTTTCGGTGGTGGAAGGTCTTGAGGATGGCGGCGCGCATCGCATGCGGCGCGATGATGGTGATTTCGCCGATGCCGCGCGTGACCATGAAGATGTCGGAAGCATGCTGAACGGCCGCGGAAAGCCGGTCGAGCGCCGCCAGGTTTTCCTTCGTCCGCTCGTAGACGATTTCCATGAGCCCCGACTGGGCAGCGATGTCGTCGACGATCACCTCGGGTACCAGCGCAGGCTTTCCCTTGAGAGTTTTCTTGAGCCGGGAGAGCGCGATGACGATGCTGCCGGGCTTCACAGGCTTCATCGCTTTTTCTTCCACGTCTTTGCGGATAGATGCCGCGTATGCAGACTGGTTGAGATGCCCGGCGGTTAACGCCGAGTAAGCGATTTCATTTTCCAGGAGCATCTGGCCGACGATGTCCGAGATTTTTCGCATTGCCCCTAAATTGTAATATTTCATACATTTTGAATCAAAATGAAATTATTCGTGAAAAATTTACACATTTGCGCGGACGCGCTTATGGTCGGCCAGGCATGTGGACGATTGTATTTCTCCTCATCGGCATGGCGGCGGGTTTGCTCCTGCGGCGCAGAACCAGGGTACTTGGCATGCTCGACCGCACGGGCATGCTGCTCATCTACGCGCTGGTGTTCTTCCTCGGCCTTTCATTCCGCAGCGACCTCATCAAAGGTTCTTCCGGAGTGGAACTCTTCGTCACCGCTCTGATGCTGGCACTGGGCGGCATCGGCGGGAGTTTGCTGCTCACATGGCTGCTTTCCTCCTTCCTGTGAAATGAAAAATAGCGTGATGCTCATCGGTTGTTTCGCGGCCGGGGTTCTGAGTACGAAGATGATGGCATCGCTCCAGGACGCCACGAGCGGCGCAGCAACCGCCGTTCTCTTCGCCATCCTCCTCCTCGCTGGTGCCAGCATGGGCGCGACGCTTCGCCGCCCGTCATGGCGCAAAGGATCGCTGCGCGTGCTTCTTTTGCCGCTCTTCACACTTGTCGGGAGCCTGCTCGGCGTCTGCGCCTTGGGAGTATTCCTGACACGCTTGGGACTGCGCACGCTGCTGCTCGTCGGCGCGGGGCTGGGCTACTACAGTTTGTCGGCCGTGATGCTCGCGCAGGCGGGGCTTGCGCAGATCGCGGTGCTCGCGCTCCTCTCGCACATGATGCGCGAATTGATCGCCATCGCGTGCGCGCCGCTCTTCGCGCGCTCCATTGGCAGTCTTGCGCCAATTTCGGCCGCGGGAGCCGCGTCGAGCGACACGGTGCTCCCCGCCATCGCGAACTCAAGCGGCCGTACGTATATCGTCCTCTCCGTCTTCCACGGCATGGTGCTCACCTTCCTAGTTCCCTTCCTGCTTAGCGGCTTGCTGCATGTATTGTCGGCATTCACTCCCAACCG
>CAZAUW010000028.1:0-2309 GCA_964488295.1 uncultured Candidatus Peribacteria bacterium | reverse complement strand
GGGACGCGCGCCCAAGCGGCCCGGCTGACGCCCATACCGGGGAGCGACACAAGCCGCAAGGCGCAGTCGAGGATCCACAGGTTCCACGATTTGCCTTCCCAGAGCACGCTGCCCAGCCTAACCGTGGCGATGAATCCGAGCCAGTTCCAGAACGCGGCCTGCAGGCCGGCCTGCACGCCCGAGATGTGCAGGTATGCGCTGCCAAACGCGATGGAGTAGAGCAGCGTGAAGCTCATCACGAGCGCGCTGATGAACATGAGCACCATCGGCGTGGTCATGCCTTTCTTCTTCATGTGCTCCATTTTGTCGTGCGGGATGCCCGAGAGCTTCTGCCATGTCTTGCCAAAGAGCGGCCCGTACCACACAAAGCCGATCACCAGATTGGAAAGCGCGGCCACGATGAGCGCGAAGAGATTGACGGGAACCATAGGGAAGGGGGGGATAAGAGGGGGGGAAATCAAGAGCCATTCTTCGCTTTTTTGTGCAACAAAGAAATTCGCTTCGCAATCGACAGTCATCCTGGTCAACCAATTGTGGAGGTCGTGCTGGCTCTCGAGTACACTGGCGCAAATGCACGCACCCGCTCCGGGAGACTCCGCATCGCTCCCCACTGACGACGACCTTCGCCAGAGTGTGCGCTCACTCCTCAAAGCCAACACCCACGAAGGGTTCTCGCCGCTCCTGGACGGGCACTACTGCTACATCCAGCCCTCGCGCAGCAAATACTGGTTCCAGTGGTTCTGGGACACCTGTTTCCATGTGTTCATGCTCTGCGCGCTCAAGGAATACGAACTTGCGATGCACAACCTGCAGAGTTTGTTTGCCATGCAAGAGCAAGACGGCTTCGTGGGGCACATGATCTTCTGGAAGAAAGTGCTGCCCTCGCGCCACGTGGACGTACTGCAGTCGCGGCCGTCGCTGCGGTTCCCCCGCCCGCACATGAGTTCGCTCATCCAGCCGAGCTTTGTGGCGCAGGCGCTCAAGCGAATCCACGACGAAACGCACGATGAACAATTCCTCCGCCGGATGCTCCCCAGCGTGCGCCGGTATCTCGATTGGCTGGCCGCGAACAGGGATATTGACGGCGACGGGCTCCTCTCCATCATCACGCCGTTCGAATCGGGCATGGACTTCAAGCCGTCCTTCGACCATTTGCTCGGCTTTGGCGGGGGCAAGCCGTCGATGGCACTCTTTTGGGAATCGGCGTGGGTGGACCTGCGCAATTTCCTCCACCGCTACCGCCTGCCCGCCATCATCCGCTCACGCGTGTTCCTGGTGAAGGAAGTGACGGTGAATGTCGCCTACGCCCGGGATTTGCTCGCGCTCGCAAGACTCCTGGAAACACTGGAAAACCACCAGGACGCCCTGATGTACCGCGAGCGCTCACGCAAGGTTACGGAAAGCATGAAAAAGCTGATGTTCGACGAACAAGACCTGGCCTTCTACGACGTGGAGAGCGGCACCAACCGCATACTCAAGGCGCTCACGCCCTCGATCCTCTTCCCCATGCTGCTGCCCGGCATGCCGGAGGATATGTTTACAAAGGCGGTACGCAGGCACCTGCTCGACCCGCAGGAATTCCTTACGCCCTATCCACTGCCCTCGGTTGCCGTGAACCAGACGTCGTTCTATCCCGATCGCTCGCTCTTCCTGTGGCGCGGCCCCACGTGGGCGTTCAATAACTGGTTCCTCCATCGCGGGCTCAAGGAACGCGGATTCCTGGACGAAGCCGACCGCTTGCTCGCAAGCCTCAAGCAACTGATCGCCAAGAGCGGCTTTCGCGAGTACTACCATCCGGTGACAGGCGAGGGCTACGGCGAAAAGGACTTCACCTGGTCGGGACTCGTGGTGGATATGATGTGAGCGAAGACAAGGTACGATCCGGGTCACTTCAACTTCCTGCCCCGCACGTAGTGGGCACGGATGTAGTGACTGTCGGCGCCGCCCTGGATGATGCGCGCCGCGATCGTATCGGTAGCCGCATGGATCGAGTCGGGGCCATAGAAACTTCCCGCGCCAGCCATTTCGACGGCTACGAAATCGGCGGCATTGCCTTCGCGGATGGCGACGGATCGGGGATAAATGCCGAGAGACCGGATGCCATTGAGGGTCCCGTACTGCAGCAATTGAACGGCCGAAGGCCGCATCTCCATCGGCAATCTGCCCCGCTCCATGAGCAGGTGGTTGAAAACGTTTCGCGGCGCCCTGCCGGCTCCGTGGTCGCTGACCGTCGTGCTGATGGCTCCCGCTTTTTCCCATGCCGGCCAAGGGACGGGCCCAAAGCGAAATACACCAAAACACTCCACGTC
>CAZAUW010000027.1:0-8944 GCA_964488295.1 uncultured Candidatus Peribacteria bacterium | reverse complement strand
TTTTTAAAAAAAAAAAAAATTTAAATGATTATACCTAATAGATATAGATTTCATATGCAATTTTACTTTTTACCCGTTCTCTATGGAAAAACAATGTAAGGCATGTCAGGAGAAATTTACGGTAACAGACCAGGACGAGGCGATGCTCCAAAAGCTCTCGCCTGTGGTAGCGGGCAAGACCGTTGAGCTGCCTCTCCCCACCCACTGCCCCGAGTGCCGCCAGCAGCGCCGCCTGGCCTTCCGTAACGACCGCAACTACTACAAAAACACCTGCGCGTTCTGCAAGAAGAACGTCATCTCCATCTACTCGCCCGACAAAGGCTACCCCGTGCTCTGCCACACGTGCTTTTGGTCCGACCAGTGGGACGCGCGCACGTACGGCAAAGAATTTGATTTCTCCAAAACCTTCGCCGAGCAGTTTTTGGAACTCAAGAAAACCACGCCACGCCTGTGCATCTTTAATACCCAGAGCGTCAATAGCGACTACACCGTGCACAGCTCGAAGAACAAGAACTGCTACATGGATAGCTCGGCCGTGGATTGTGAGGATGTGTACTTCAGCGACTTCATCTTCAATTCCAGCGATTGTGTCGATTGTTTCTCGTGCGAAAAAATGCAGCTTTGCTACGGCTGCGTGCTGTGCGAGGAATGCTACAACGGCGACTGGCTGTTCCTCTGCTTCAATGTGACGGACAGCGCGATGTGCGTGGATTGTAAGGGCTGCCAGCGGGTGCTCGGATGCGTAGGGAGGCGCAAGGCGTCCAACGAGATCCTGAATAAGCCCGCCACACCCGAGGAAGTGGATGCCACGCGCAAGCGTTTGCTCACGGACCCCGCCTTCCGCGCCGATTTTCAGAAAAAAGTGGACAAGCTCCGCTCACAAATCCCCGTCCCCAGCGTGTGGCAGATCAGCTCCGAAGATTGCAGTGGCAACTACCTCTTCCACTGCAAGGACGTTCATCCCGGCTACAACGTCAAGTACTTCCAGGATTGCCGGCATTCCTACGAGGGCCATCGCGATACCGATTGCTGCGACATCATGCGGTGTGCAGGTGGTGAGATGCTCTATGACTGCGCAAACATCGTGGAACTGAAAAACGGCGCATTCTGCAGCCTGACATACCAATGCGACCATTTGCTCTACTGCGACAACTGCCACACGAGCTCCGACTGCTTCGGTTGCTTCAGCATGAAAAAATCGAAGTACTGCATCTTGAATAAGGAGTACGCCAAAGATGAATACGAAAAGCTTGTGCCCAAAATCATCGAACACATGAAAAAAACAGGGGAGTGGGGCGAGTTTTTCCCTCCATCCATCTCGTCTTTCGGCTACAACGAAACGAAAGCGATGGAATGGTATCCGCTCAGCCAAAACGAGATGAAGCAGCACGGCTGGCAATGGTCGGATTACGAACAGACCATGCCCGCAGACACCAAAGGCATCGAGGCCGCGCGCCTGCCCGATGACATCGCAGACGTGCCCGACGATATCCTCAACTACATCATTACCTCAGAGCACAGCAAGAAACCGTTCCGTTTGATTCCGCAGGAACTTGCCTTCTACCGCAAAAAAGGCCTGCCCATCCCCCACGAGCACCCGCATGAAAGGCTGCGCGCACTGGCTGCGCTCCAAAATCCGCGCAAGCTCTACCAGAGGAAATGCGGCAAATGCGGCAAGGCGATCGAGACGACCTACGCGGCGGACCGGCCGGAGACGGTATACTGCGAAGAGTGCTATCTTAAGACAGTCTACTGACCGAAACTGCTCGCCCCAGACATGCCAGAGAGCCCTTACACCGGAGCAAGTTTCCCTTCCATGATGAACACGTCCTGCACCGACACCCCCAGCGCCGACGCGATCTTGTAGGCGAGCAGGATGGACGGGTTGGTGCGGCCGCGCTCGATACTCATGATCGTCTGGCGGCTCACGCCCGTGCGCAGTGCCAGTTCCTCTTGGGTCATGCTGCGCTCAAAGCGCAGGCGGCGGATCGCGTTTCTGAGTTGGATGGTGGGCATGGGAGAGGAATCAGAGGAAACAGATGAATCAGACGATTCAGAGGACACTCACTCCACTGATGTCACACTCGTTGTATGGACAATGGAGCGCATTGTACTGATGATGCCAAGATGAGCAAGGGTGATTCGATATGCATGCGCTGATGCCGCTTGCGCGCGGAGGAAAAGATGAAATGCATCGCTGCGGATTTCGCGCAATCGCACAAAAACACAATTGGCTTCGCTCTACGATCTGGACTTTTTGCAAAAGAACAGTGTCATTTGCTATCATGCGCAACCATGGGGGTTTCTCCTTTCCATGGGATCTTCAGCGCGCTCAACGAGGAAGCCGACGACGGGCAGCAAACCGCGCTCGGCGGGGCGCTTGGGTCGTCGGGAGCGGCGGGGCAGCAAGTGGGCAAGGTGGCCGTGGATATTTATGAGCAGGATGAGTACTACATCATCAAGGCGCCCATCGCCGGCGTGCGTTTGAGCGATCTGGACATCGAGGTGAACGAGAACGTGCTGACGATCCGCGGCACCCGCCGCCAGGGCGACAGTATCCCGGGCGACCAGTACTACCTGCAGGAATGCTTCTGGGGGCCCTTCGCGCGCAGCGTCACGCTCCCCATGGCAATCGACCCCAAGCGCGTGAAGGCCACGTTCAACAAGGACTGCATCCTGAAGGTGATCGTCCCCAAAGAGGAGAAGGTGAAGATCGTGAGGATCAATGAGGCGTAAATACAGCACCTATTTTGTCACCCTGAGGAGCCCGGGTGTTCTGTGATAGGACGGAACTGATTTCTTGAGTCCTGCAATGGAAAACCAGCAGAGGGCGTCGCGAAGGGTGCTCTGAGGTATTGGTGACAGCCCGCCTTAATGGGAATGTGGAGCTATGGAGCACCACTACGTTGTCTACATGCTTCGCTGCCGTGATGGCAGCTACTACACCGGCATCACTAATCACCTGGAACGACGATTGCAGGAACACCGGGAAGGCAAACATCGGACATCCTACACATACTCTCGTCGTCCAGTGGAACTCGTACACACCGCTTCATTCGAGTGGATCTACGACGCTATCGCGTGGGAGAAGCAGTTGAAGGGATGGAACCGGAAGAAAAAGGAGGCGCTCATTCGCGGGGAAACAGACAAGCTGCCTCTTCTTTCGAAGAGGAAAAGGCAGCCACTATGACTCAGTGCACCCTTCGCGGCTTCCGCTCTGTCATACATACATGATCAACCGGGCGGTCATTCCCTCTCGGAACGCACCTCAGGGTGACAAAGTTACCTCTTGATCTATTGCTTCTATTCCCTTTACTTCCTCGATTTCTTCTTCCTCACCTGCACCTTGCCTACGCGCTCGCGGGCGGCTTTCGCCTTGCCTTTCCTTGCGCTCGCCACCGACACATGGCTCTCCTTGAGCTTCTTCGACACCTCATCGGGCAGATTCAGGAGCGTCTCCCACACGTCCAAGCCGCCCATGTAGCGCGAATCCGCCTGCGAGAGCAGCTGCTTGAATTCCTTCATCTGCCTGCGCGCCTCGTCGCGGTGTTCGGGGCTTCGCAGGTCGCGCCCGAGCAGGTCGAGCATCTTCCACTGCATGACGTACAAATTCTGCACGTGCTCGAGCGGGCTCACCTTGGTCATAGTGTTTGTGTGGGAATTCGGACACAGTGTAGCCGTTTCCGAATGCTTCTGCAATGTATTCACATCCTTTTAATCATTCTTTCGTATGTCGTATCATTCATTTTTTGCCCATACGACATACGATATACCACATACGATATACTTATTGCCATATTTAGTTATTTTCAGCAGAATCACACTATCAGTATGAAGCTCACCCAAGCCATTCTTCCCGTCGCGGGGCTCGGCACGCGGTTCCTGCCGTGGACGAAAGTGATGCCCAAGGAGATGCTCCCCATCGGGAACCAGCCCATCATCGCGCTCCTGGTGGACGAGGCGTTGAGCGTGGGGATCGACGATATTTGCTTTGTGATCAGCAGGGGCAAGGAGGCGATCCCGCAGTATTTTGCAGAGATGCCGTCGCTTGAGCGGATGCTCGCGGCCAAGGGCAAGCTCCACCTGCTCCGTGAACTTTCGCGCTACGACAACGTGCGCTTCCACGTGGTGTACCAGGAGGAGATGAAGGGCGACGGCCACGCGCTCCTGCAGGCGCGCCATTGGGTGAAGGGCGAGATGGTGGCGGTGCTCTTTGGTGACGACCTGATCGTAGGCAAGAAGAACGGCCTGCAACAGCTCTGCCAGGCGCTCACACATGTGCGGCCGCAAGGGGACAGCGCTTTCCTGTGCCTGCAGAAGATTCCACGGGCACAGGTTTCCCGGTACGGGATCGTGGATGTCGATACGGAGTGGCGGAAAAGCGGCAAGAAAAAAAATCCGCGTCTCTTCAAAGTCCGCGATTTGGTGGAGAAGCCCACGCCCAAAGACGCGCCGAGCAACCTTGGGATCGTCGGGAAGTACCTGATCCCGAGAAGCATCTTCGAGAAACTCCACCACATCGGCCAAGGGTCGAAGGACGGCGAGATCCGGCTGATCGACGCGCTCATCCATCAGAAGAACCACGTGGATATCTACGGCTACGTGTTCGAAGGAAAACGCCTCGATACCGGCACGCCGGAGGGATACAAAGAGGCGGTGCGGGTGTTGGGGTGAAATTGACTGAAAGTATTGGCATCCTATACTGCTGCCTTTTCCATGACCCCGGAGCATCACTTCCATCGGCCGCAGCTCATCGTGCCCATCGAAGGGGACATCAGCATACCCAACTTACGCCAAAGCAGGTCCGTGCTCGCATACCGCGAAGAGGGGGGAAAGAAGGTACGTTACGAAACACTCAAAACCATCTTTGCCCTGGCACTACTCCTAAAACACCGGCAAACCGAACAGTACGATGTTGGTCACTATGGCGAACTTGCGGAAAAGGGAAAGGCGAGACCTTCTGAGCAAATTCGGGTACTGCTACAAAATCACGCCTCGCAATGCGAGGTAACGCTCCTCATCAATTCTCCCGGCGGATCGGAATCGGCGGCGGCCGTGATCCGCGACGCCATCAAACAGGTGCGTTCGAGCACAGCATTCGTGGGATCCATGGCCGGGAGCGCAGCTGCGGGTCTGCTGGAACACATTGCGGAGTGGCATGTGCTGCCTCATTCGCAACTCATCTGGCACACACCGATGCCGGCATCCATATCGCGCGAATTGGAACAAATTATCTGCCAGCACTCGCCCATCGAACACGCGATGCTCCGGGGCTTGCAAGGAATGGACAGGCTGCTTGCGAGGTTGCCATGCACACGGCGGATCCGCGAGTGGCTGCTGGCCCTGCCCAACACGTACACAGCATCACTGATCCGCGCGATACGCAAACGCGCCCGGTCGTCAGATGCACGCGACAGGATGATGGAAGGGATTCGCAAGGCCGTTTTCTCCCCGGATAACTATCGTCATCAAATCGGGTGGAGAGGCAACCAATTGTCGGGACTAGCGCATGTCCATCCTTCGGTAGAGGACATGGCAAAAGGCATCGCGGCAAAAACCGGCATGCCGATATCGATGGACCATCCTTCGAGCCCCATGGACCTTTTCCTGCTGGCTCAACAAATGCAGGAGTGCAGAAATCCTTCTGACCCATTCCTCCTGTTCTCTCTGGCTGCTCGCGATGGACACGTAAGCGCGAGAAACGTCCGATGCATGAGCAAACACGGAAAAGATGCGGTGCAAAGAGCAGTATCAATGTTGCGTGAGCAAACGAAAGGGATTGGATGCCACCGCGGGTCGTAGACCCGCCCTGGTAGCGCGAATAATTGCGCCCGTAGCGCAGTGCTCCTCCATCGTGGCGGTAGCTACTTGAATGATATTTCACTCAATGGATCCGCTCTGATTCAGGAGATCCAGTCGTCGACCTTTCTTTGCAAGCCTGGGTCGAATTTTAATAAAATTCTTTCGTTGTGTACTCTCCTACTTGGTTGCTGAAATCCTGTAGCAATTGCAATCCGAGCTGTGTTCTGGCTTCAACCTGTTCTATGATCTGATTGACGGACAAGGATACAGGACCCATCGACAATTTTTTCGCATCAGGATTTTTTTCCCCGCGAAAACTATGAATGAGCATTGCGGTCAGCAGGTCTTTGTCTGTAACAAGCACCTGATCGATCTGCGGAGATTCGCCCATGGAAGATTGAGAAAGTAAGGAATGAACTATAGCACCTAAGCCACACACAACAATGCGTATGCGTCTTGATCTAGCGTCACCAGCTAGCGAGGCCAGACAAAGACTCACTGCTGGCAAGCACATCTGTACGCCTCAGGGCTACAAGGAGACGGTGAGGGTGCTGGGGTGATGATCGACGTATACGAACAACCGCGGGTATGGAAACCCGCTCTGTTTTATGGAAATCACCGCTACCCGTGTAACGTCATACGCCAAAGCGCCTTTCCCTAGGCGCGGGCTACGTCAAAAACCTCAGGCCAACTCGCGGCTGAGTAACTCAATCTCATCGCGAAGGTCGGCGGCCCTTCGGCAGGCTCAGGACTGCCTCTGTGGGAACATTACGCAAGTTCACGTCTGAGTAACTCAATCTCATCCCGTAAATCGGCAGCCTTTTCGAACTCCAGGTTCTCCGCCGCCATTTCCATCTGCTCTTCCAGCTCTTTCATGAGTCGTTTCTTTTCGTCCTTGGGGATCTTCGTGTGATCGTACTTGGGTCGGCGCAGTTCCAGCTTGCGGCCCTCTTCGGCGATGTCGTGGACGGCTTTGACGATCGTCTTGGGCGTAATGCCGTGCTTCTTGTTGTAGTCCTCCTGGATTTTGCGGCGCCGCTCCGTCTCGGCGATCGCCGCCTTCATCGCGTCGGTCATTTTGTCGGCATAGAGGGTCACGTGGCCGTTCACGTTTCGCGCCGCGCGCCCGATCGTCTGGATGAGCGAGTCGCGCGAGCGCAAAAACCCCTGCTTGTCGGCATCGAGGATGGCGATGTAGCTCACCTCGGGCAAATCCAACCCTTCGCGCAGCAAGTTGATGCCCACGACGATGTCGATGTCGCCGATGCGCAGTTGCCGCAGGATCTCGATGCGCTCGAGCGTCTCGACGTCGCTATGGAGGTAGCGCACCTTCTCGCCGGCGTCCTTGAGGTACTGCGTCAGATCCTCGGCCATTTTTTTGGTGAGGGTGGTGATGAGGACACGCTCGCCGCGCTTCACCGTCGCCTTCACCTCCTCGGTGATGTCGTCAATCTGGTGGCGCGTGGGTTTCACCGTCACCAGCGGATCGATGAGGCCGGTGGGGCGGATGATCTGCTCCACCAGGTTTTCCTTGGGCGTGTGCTCGTATTCGTATTTGGCGGGCGTGGCGGACACGTAAATCCGCTGGCTGACGCGCTCTTCAAATTCATCGAAACGCAGCGGGCGGTTGTCGTGGCTGCTGGGCAAACGGAAGCCGAAATCAATGAGCGTCTGCTTGCGGCTGCGGTTGCCCTCGTGCATGCCGCCCACCTGCGGGATGGAGATGTGCGACTCGTCGACGATGAGGAGAAAGTCGCGCGGGAAGTAATCGAGGAGGGTGCTGGGCGGCGAGCCGGGCGCCTGGTTATTGAGGTAGCGGACGTAGTTCTCGATGCCGGTGCAGTAGCCCGTCTCCTTGAGCATCTCGATGTCGTACTCCGTGCGCTGGCGGATGCGCTCGGCTTTGACGAGCTCATTGGCCTTGAGCAGTTCCTTCTCGCGCTCGTCGAGTTCCCGTTTGATCCCGTCGACCGCCTGGTCGATCTTCTCTTTGGTGGTCACATTGTGCGCGGCCGGGAAGATCATCACATCCTGCAGGTCGTGGATCACTTCCCCCGTGAAGCTGTCGACTTCCTGGATTACTTCGATCTCGTCAAACGGGCACTCGATGCGGATCACGGTGTCGCCGCTGGGCGGGAAAATTTCGACGGTGTCGCCGAGCACATGGTACATGCCCTGCTTGAAGTCCATCCCCGAGCGGCGGTACTGGACGTCGGTGAGGCGGCGCAGCAGCTGGTCGCGCTTGACCGCCTGCCCACGTTCCAGTTTGATGGCGAGCGCCTCGTAATCCTCCACGTTGCCCAGGCCATAGATGCACGAGACGGACGCGACGATGAGCACATCGCGCCGCGTGAGGAGGTTGAAGGTGGCGGCGTGGCGGAATTTTACGATCTCCCCGTTGATACTGGCGTCCTTCTCGATATACGTATCGGTCGTGGGCGGGAAGGCCTCGGGCTGGTAGTAGTCCGTGTAGGAGACGGAGTACGAGACAGCGTCCTCGGGAAGGTACCCCTGGAACTCGCTACACAACTGGGCGGCCAGGGTTTTATTGTGCGCGAGGACTAATGTGGGCCGCTGCACCTGCGCGACGATGTTGGCCATCGTGAAGGTCTTGCCGGTGCCCGTGGCGCCCAGGAGCGTTTGGTGCTTCTCGCCTTTCCCAAGGCCTTTCACCAATTTCTCGATCGCCGCCGGCTGGTCGCCGGTTGGGGAAAAAGTAGAAACCAGTCGAAACGGCTTGTTTAGCATGGCAGGAGGGGAGGCTGACCTGCCCCGCACAGGAGCGAAGCGACTGGTGCGGGGTCACCGGTGGGCTGGAAAGGGGGAAAGAGTTTGAAGGGTTTATTCAGCATGGAGCGGGAGAAAGTTTGCGGCGACCGCAAAGACACATGACATGCCATTGTACCGTACAGCTCAGGTACTTCAACGGGTGCAGGCGAGAAAACCCCGGGACATACCACCCGTATTTGGGAGCCCGAAGAGCTGCCTTGGATATTGCTCAAAGTGAGTATTTCTGTTATAATAGAAAGATTTCACGCGATACATCTATGTCGTCCCCTAAACCGGAATCCAACTTCGACCGCGCAGTAGAGCTCACGCAGATGGCGCTCGCCTTCAGCGACGAAGGCCACTACGACGAAGC
>CAZAUW010000026.1:633-8987 GCA_964488295.1 uncultured Candidatus Peribacteria bacterium | reverse complement strand
ATTGGTCAGCATTCACGGGCTGCAGGCGGCGCAAGAAGACGAGTCAGTGATGCTCCTCACGGGTGACTTGGGTTTCTCCGTCTTCGAAAACTTCCGCGATGCCTTCCCGCTCCAATATCTCAATGCGGGAGTCTCGGAGCAGAACATGATCGGTGTGGCTGCAGGCTTGGCCGTGAGCGGCCGGACGGTCTTCGTCTACTCCATCATTCCTTTTGCCACCTTCCGTTGCCTGGAGCAGATCCGCGATGACCTCTGTTCCCACCAATTGCGCGTGTGTGTGGTGGGCGTCGGCGGCGGTTACAGCTATGGCTACCTCGGATCCACCCACCATGCGCTCGAGGATATCTCCGTGATGCGCAGTTTGCCCGCTATGACGGTCATTTGTCCGGGCGATCCTGTGGAGACGGAAGCAGCCGTGCGCGCGATTTATCATAGCACTGCACATGGTCCATGGTATCTGCGCCTGGGAAGGAACGACGAGCCGGTCATCCACAACAATGGTCCCAGTTTCCAGATTGGCAAAGCTCTTACGCTGCAGGCAGGTAATGATGTCACATTGATTTCGACCAGCACGATGTTGCCGGTTGCGATGAATACGGCGCGGATGCTCGGTGCGAGAGGAATCAGCGCGCGCGTCCTGAGCATGCACACGGTGAAGCCACTCGACGCGGACGCGGTTGCGAAGTCAGTCAAGGAAACCAGGCTCCTCGTGACTCTCGAGGAACACAGCTGCATCGGGGGATTGGGGAGTGCCGTGACCGAGTGCATGAACCAGAAAGGACTGTCATCAAAAGTCCTCGTCTGTGCCGCGCCCGATGCATTCACGCCCGTCGTCGGTTCGCAGGAATATTTGCGAAAGCAAGCGGGCCTCACGGCCGACGAGATTTGCGGCAGAGTTATCGCGAGCATTCAGTAGCCGCCAGGTGTCATGGTGAACGGAGTTGAACCATGACCCGGGGGACCGTTGTCAGAGTGATGCGTGTTCCCTTTGGATCCGCTTACTGTGAGGTGTCCTCCTCTTCAAAATTCACGCGCTCTTTCTCCACCACCACAGGTCGCTTGAGCACTTGCGTGTGGATGGCACCCACGTACTCGCCAATGAAGCCGATGAAGAAGAGCTGCACCGAGAGGAAGGTGAACCCGCCGATCACTAGCGGCGCGATGCCGGCGGGGAAAGTGTTCCAGAAGACCAGCTTGGCGACCAGGTAGCCGAATGCGACGAGGAATCCGAAACAAGAGAGCAAAAGCCCGAGCATGGTGGCCAACCTCAACGGTACCCGCGAGTGACTGGTGATTCCCAGCATTGCGATGTCGTAGAGCGTGTAGAAGTTGTTTTTGGTGATGCCGCGCTTGCGCCGGGGCTGCGTGTACTCGATCTTGGCGCTCTCGTACCCCAACTCGGCGATCAGTCCGCGGAAGTACGGATAGGGATCATTGATCTGACGCAGCTGGTCCATCACTACTCTGTCGTAGAGGCCGAAGCCGGTGTTGTTCTTGATGAGTTTCACGCCCGAGAGCTTCTGGAGCAGACTGTAGTAGAGCGTGCGGATGCGAAAAAGCAGCCACGATTCCTCACTCTGGGTTTTCACCCCCAGTACTACCTTATAGCCCTCTTCCCATTTTTTGATGAACTGCGGGAGCAATGACGGTGGATCCTGTAAGTCGCTCACGAGCAGTATGCACGTATCACCATTTGCCTGAAGCAAGCCGTAGTACGGGGAGCGAATATGGCCGAAGTTGCGCGTATTGACGATAATCTTCACATTCTTGTCCTGCGCAGCGATCTCTTTGAGGATTGACACTGTTCTGTCGGTCGACGCGTTATCGATGAAGATATGTTCGTAGCGGTACCGGGGGCACTCGGCCATGGCTTTCTTTGCCTGCAGATAGACTTCGCGGACATTCTCTTCCTCGTTATACGCCGGTGTGACGATGCTGATGAGCCTCATCGGGATGTGGAATGGCGTTGAGCGTACCACGCCGCGGTGCGCTGTATAGCCTCTTCCAGAGGTATATGTTCCTGTAAGCCCAATTCCGCATTTGCCCGCAAAGTGGCCGGGACGTAACGCTCTGCCGCCATTTCCGGGACTGGTGCCTGGAGAACGCGCACGGGGAGTGATGAAGAGACATTTTTGGCTACGAGGGAGGCCAGTTCCACGACGGATACATCACGCTCGGATCCAACGTTGTATGCTCTGCCATTCTCACCGCGGCAGAGGATAGTCCACAGCCATTCCGCCAAGTCGGAGGCGTACAAGTACGATCGCCTCGGTGTTCCGTCCCCCTGAACGACGATAGGCTTGCCGGCAACGGCATCGCGGATGAAATTGCCGATGGCGTAGAAGCTGTCGAAGTGCATGTATGGGCCGACAAAGGCGTAGCACCGAGCGATGGTGTGGGATGAAGACCCGTCGATTGCTTTCCAGAGTCTTTCCGCTTCGCGCTTTCCCTCGGCATAGGCTGATGGATTTTGCGGGGCCGTCACAAGGATGTCTTCGTCTTCCGGCATGTGCGTGGTGGATGACGGCTGTGCGCCGTAGACGGCGCCTGAACTGATGAGGAGCATTTTTTCAGCTCTACACCCATGGGAAAATTCCAGCACACGCTTCGTACCCTCAACGATTGTGTGATACATCAAGTCGGGATCTTCTTTGTTGAGCGCCACGCTCGGATCCGTCGCGCCGTGAATGATGTGACTGCACATTTCTGAAGGGAAGGCAAATGAGCGCACGTCTCCCTTCAGGACTGTGACTGATGGATGGGATGCAAGGTGGGGTGCTCGTGACTGGAATGCCTCGGGATTCCTGCTAAGGACAGTCACGTTCATATGGGAAAAACCTTGGTCGTACGCGTAGGTGAAGAGTTCGAGCAGCCAGCAGCCGAAGAAGCCCGTGCCGCCCGTAAGGAACACGCGATGTCCTTGCAATTCCTCCCAGACCTGATGCGTGCGCCGCATGACGTCATCGGTACCGGGAATCAGTTCATGCCTTTGTTTTTTCTCTGCAAAACTCATGCAAGACTTGGAGGACGAATGACAGCATCTCGTCGGTGAGGCCCGGATACACGCCGATCCAGAAGACGTTGTTCATGGTGTAGTCGCTGCCTTGCAGGTCGCCGATCACGCGCATCGGCACGTCTTTATAGGCCGGTTGGCGGACGAGGTTACCCGCAAAGAGCATACGAGTGGCGATCATCTTGCTTTCCAGGTGGTTCACCAGGTCATTGCGCGTGAAGGGCGCGTGCTCCCTCACACCTATCGGGAACCCGAACCAGCTGGGATCGCTGCCCTCCGTCGCTTCCGGCAGAAGTAGGACATCCTGCATATCACCCAATCCCTGCTTGAGAGCAGTGAAGTTCTTCTTGCGGGCTTCGATGAATCGTGGGAGTTTCTTGAGCTGCGCGCATCCCACGGCCGCCTGCATGTCCGTCACTTTGAGGTTGTAGCCGATGTGCGAGAAGATGTACTTGTGATCGTAGCCGTAGGGAAGCCTGCCGAGCTGCCACTCAAACCGTTTGCCGCAGGTATTGCTGGCGCCGGGCGCACACCAGCAATCGCGGCCCCAGTTCTTGAGTGATGCGACGAGCTTCTCCAGATCCTTGCGGTCGGTGAGCACGCAGCCGCCTTCGCCCATCGTGATGTGGTGGGCGGGGTAGAAACTCACCGTGGCCAAGTCGCCGAATGTACCCACGAGCTTGTCTTGGTACGTGGAACCCACGGCATCGCAGCAGTCTTCGATGAGCCACAGGTTATGCTTTTTGGCGAAGGCTGAGACGGCAGCCAGATCGAAAGGGTTGCCGAGCGTGTGGGCGATGATGATAGCCTTCGTTTTCTTGCTCAGAGCACTTTCCAGCTGGGACACATCGACGTTGTAGGTGGGCGGGATCACGTCGAGGAAGACAGGGACAAGACCGTGCTGAATGAGCGGATTGATGGTGGTGGGGAAGCTCGTGGCCACCGTGATCACCTCGTCACCCGGCTTAAGCTGTTTGTCACCAAGGGTGTGGGAGGTGAGCGATGCCACGGCAAGGAGGTTGGCCGATGAGCCAGAGTTGGTGAGAAGGGCGCATTGCAGCCCGAAGAACTTGGCGAAGTCGCGCTTGAAGTGCGCCGCGCATGTTGTTACTCTTCGTTGACACTGTCACACCCTGCCGGATACCGGCACCGGCGATTTGCCCGGCACGAACGGGCGCTCGCGAAACGCGATCGCGTGGTATTCCCTCACAAGCTGCCGGATCTCTTCCCGCAGTTCCTTAGGGTTTTTCGTCATGAGCAAGGTGATGACGGTACCACTCTATGGTTTCCTTCAAGCCTTGATCAAGCGTAAAGAGTGGTTTCCATCCGAGCACCTTGCGCGCTTTGGCGGCGCTCAGGTACTGGTGGATGATTTCATAGCGCGCCTCGTTTTTGATCACCGGCTTTAGCTTGCTCTGCATCAGAGCGAGGATTTTTTTCACGAGTTCCAGCACGGTGATCTGCAATTCGTTGGAGAAGTTGAAGGCCTCGCCCTTCAGCCGGGGATTCTTCGCGAGTGCCTCGGCGAGCGTCACGTAGGCCTCCACGCCGTCTTCCACGTAGAAGTAATCGCGGATACTCTTGCCGTCGGAGCGGATGACGGGTGCCTTCCCCCGCAGCACCGAGCGAATGGTGCCCGGGACGATGCGATTCCAATTGAAGTCGCCCCCGCCGTAGAAGTTGCCGCAGCGCGTGATTGCCACAGGCAGGCCGTAGGTCACCGAATATGCCTTGGCGATCAAGTCGGCGCACGATTTGCTCACGTCATACGGATGGGTGCCCTGCAGCGGCGTCTCTTCGGTGTAGGGGAGCTTCTCCTGATCGCCGTAAGCTTTGTCGGACGACGCCACCACGATTTGCTTGACCATCGGACTGCGGCGGCAAGCTTCCAAGAGCGACCATGTGCCTTCGATGTTCGAGCGGAACGTGGAAACAGGATTGCGGTTGGCGATCCCCACGATCGTCTGTGCCGCCAAATGGAGAACCGTGTCGATCTCGTATTCACCCAGCGCGCGCTCAAGCAGCGGCTGGTCTTCCAGCTCGCCGTGCACGAGGATCACACGGCTTTGGGTCGTTGCCAACAGGTCCGATTGCGGTACCCAATCGCGAACCAAGCACACCACCTGGGCACCTTGTTCGAGCAGGCGCCTCACCGTCCGTCCGCCGACTAACCCACAGCCGCCGGTGACAAACACCGGGCGGTCGCGCCAGAAAGTGTTCCTCTCACTTGACATGCGTCAGGCGGGAAGGATCCCAGACGGCCCACGGCGCTTCCTTGTGTTCCCATAGGTCGTTGAGGTAGAGGTATTCGCGGTAGGTATCCATGGCGAAGAAAAACCCCTCGTGCCGGTAGGCCATCAGTTCACCATCGGCTGCAAGGCGCTTGAGGGGCTCTTGCTCCAGTGCGCACGCGTCGGAGTCGTGGAGGTACGCAAGCAGTTTTGTATCGAATACGAAGAATCCCGCACTCGCCCAGCCGTCCGTCTGCGGCTTTTCGGCGAAGCTCGTCACGCGGCCGTTCTTGGCGAACTCCATGATGCCGAAGCGCGACGTCGGCTGCACCGTCGTGATGGTGGCAATCTTGCCGTGCGAATGATGGAAGTCAATGAGCTTTTTGATGTCCACGTCACTCACGCCGTCGCCGTAGGTGACCATGAACGTGTCGCCATCCAGATACTTGGCGATCCGCTTGATGCGTCCGCCCGTGAGTGTGTCCGCACCCGTGTGCGACAGCATGACGGAAAAATCCTTCTCGTCGTGCGCCCCGCGGTAGGCAATCTCCTGCCGCTGCCCGAGTTTGATCGAGAAATCGTTATTGAAGGCGTCGTAATTAAGGAAGTACTCCTTGATCATGTTGCCTTTGTAGCCCAAGCACATGACAAAATCGCGAAAGCCGTGGTGCGCGTAGAGCTTCATGATGTGCCACAGCACCGGCCGCTCGCCGATTTCCACAAGAGGCTTGGGCCGATATTCGCTCTCCTCGCGCAGGCGCGTGCCTTTGCCGCCGCACAAAATGACGACTTTCATAGAGGCTCACTATAGCGCAATTTGGGACGAGAGAATAATCGAACATCGCTGGCATTGTGTGCCTTTGCTTGCATTTCCCCCACCTGCTCCACTTCGCAGAGCACGCGCTTAAATAGGGAAGGGCAGGAGTGGGGAAAAAGAAAGGGTACTGGCCGATTGGCAGTTAGTGTTCATTCATTCGTGGTATGCATTCAGTCGTACCCATGGCCACCCCCGGGGCTGTCGACATCGATTGCTCCCCTGGATGTTTTCGGAATAGAACGATGAAGCCGGGTACTTTATATGACGTCGCGCAGCTCCAAGGTTTCTGCGTGAATTCCTGTGCTACAAAGTTCGCCACACCCGCGCCGATGCATTCTTCCACAGCGTTGCCCTTCTTGGGATCCGGTACATAGGGCCTGCTCTCGATGATGATCTGGGCCTGAGACAGGTGCTCGAAGCTTGCCTGTACGAAGATCGGATGGTAGCGGTCCAGGTGCTCGGGGCGGGTGTAGAGGTAGTAGTTGAGCGGCACGTGACGCGTGAAGGGCGCATAGGGGCGGTCTTCCAGGAAGTAGTAGCGGTGCACCGTGCACGCATCGAGTAGTCGGTCGACGGCCGCCGCCGTGGCGCGGTCTTGCTGTTCCGCCCCTCGTATCTGCGCGGTCTGCATGGCGACCCCGGGAGGCATGAAGGAGACAGAGGTGAGCAGGACGACGGAGACGAGGAGAGTGAAGCCGAGCATTAGCATTTGCTGCGTCTGTGGCCGGTGTGTCGACAGGTGATGGAGCAGGGAGAAGAAGAGGGCGGCGTAGACGGGAATCGCGAGTGCGAAGTACTGGCCGTGGAAGTCGCTCCCGAGGCCGATGGCGGTAAAGGTGAGGTAGACGGCGAGTGCAGTGCGCCAGAGCGGTTTGAGAAATGCCGAAAGCTCCGTGGTGCGCGCGCTGAGCCAGGCTCCCCCAAGGCTCACAAGCAGCAGGAGGATGCAGAATCCGGTACTCACGTGCCAGGGGAATTGGGCCGGGAAGAACGAGCGCGCCAGGAGCAGGAGGCCGACGGCCACGCACACGAGGGCGATGCGCAACCCCCGTTCACGCTTGTTCCTCGACGGCGGCAAGGCCAGGGTGATCAAGCTCGCGATCACGAGCGGGAACCAGCCCGTGAACTCCTTCACGTCGCGCCAGATGAATTCCCAGGCCACAAGGCCGCGCGCCCAGAAGGGGCCGCTACGCAGGATGTAGCCCCCGAGCATCCCGTGGAGATAGATCGTCACGTAACTCTCCGGCGCATGGAGGGCCACGAGCACGACCGCATAGAGCAGGCATGCGCAGACGAACGGCAGCACCCAGAGCATCAGCCAGTCTTTCCTCCTGCGCAGCAGCAAGAGCGCCGCCGCGCTAAGTGTGAGGAGGAAGGGTTCCTTGAGGAGGATCGCAACGGCGAAGCTCGCGCACGCAAGCGCTATGGATCGCCATCGCGCGGTGTGCACGTAGCTATCCATCGCCGTCACGTAGAGCAGCCCGCAGAACGCGCCGTAGAACTCCGTCTGCCAGTCCCCGCCGATCGTGGCGTTATAGAGGGTGAAGGCGAGGCCGAGGATGAGGCCGAGTTGCAGGCAGATGATCCGGGCGCCGCGCGCTTGTCCCTTCGTCCGCCTGACCGTCCACGACGCAAAGAGCAGCGGCGTGATCCAGAGAATCAACACATTGAGGATTTCGCCAAGCAGGCCGCTCCCAAATAGCGAGAACGACAAGGCCGCGAGCAAGAACATCCCGGGCGGCTTGGGATCGAAGATGTCGCGGTAGATCACAAGCCCGCGCCGGATGGCGTTGCCCATCATGAAGTAAAAATCGGAATCCGGCCCGCGCAGTCCAGCAAGGTAGAGGATGGATTTTACCGTCATCTGGTCGAGCGCATAGAGCACGGCGCACCCCGCGGCGATCTGGGCTACGATGAGCATGGCAAGCCGGATGCGGCCCCGGGGGTCTTTCATGCGACGATGGATGCTACCATAGGCGGGATGAGTCGCGCCTCTTCACCATGGCGTCGGGCCGCCAGGCATCCGGTTGTTTTTGCCTGCCTGGTTGCGTTCGGCTTCACTCTCGCGCTCAACGGGTTCCAGATCGCGCGGTTTGCCACGGGGCAAGGCAACATCGCCTACCTGAACGACAACGGGATCGACGACCGCTTCTATTTTTCCACGATCGCCAAGGTGGGGCATGGCCAATCCGTGCTCGGGCACTCATCGTACCTGGAGCATCGCGGCGCACACGGGCCCGTTCGACATGCCCCGGGTCTGGAGGGTCACCAGATTCGCTCACCGGCGCTCCCC
>CAZAUW010000026.1:0-623 GCA_964488295.1 uncultured Candidatus Peribacteria bacterium | reverse complement strand
CGCGGCGACAACGCGCCCGTCACGCTGGCGCCGGTGCTGGAGGGTCTCCTGATGCGCTTCTCGGGCCTCTCGCTCACGCAGACCATCTTCCTCGGCGACGTGCTGTTTCCTTTTCTCGCCATTTTCCTCCTCACACTCGGGCTCGTCCCGTTTTTCGGCGGATCGCGGGCGGCGGCGGGAGCCGTCTCACTCATCATCGGCGCCGACATCGGCCTTGCGTGGCTGCGCGCCAGCAATCCGCAAATTCCCTTCATCGTGGTCTTGGCATGGCTGGCGGTAGCCCTCGGGATGCGGCGCGATGCGCGCACGGCGCTGCTGCGCGGCGTGCTCCTGGGGCTCATGACCTGGCTGCAGGTGGTGTTCGCCTCGCTCTTCATCGTGGCCGATGCCACGCTCTTTGCTGACGACATGCTGCGCCACCGCTCGCTTGCGCGACTACTCAAAGACGCAGCCGCCTACAGCGTCGGGTTCCTGCTCATTGTGCTTCCGCGTTTTTTCCTCTCCTCACCGCCTGCAGTAGCCCAGGATACCTTCTACCGCCTCGGCATCATCCGCGACCACCTGCCATCGAGCCCCGGATGGCAGGGAGTCTTCCTGCTCGTAGTCGCGATACTCTCCCTGCT
>CAZAUW010000025.1:0-9311 GCA_964488295.1 uncultured Candidatus Peribacteria bacterium | reverse complement strand
CACGCTCCCGGATCTCGTGTTGCTCGATTTGCACCTGCCGAATCTCGACGGTTTGCTCGGCATGCTCGGGTCCTGGGAGGGCGGCCACCTCGATCTTCATGCCTTTGCCGTCCACCGTGAGCCAGTTGGGGGCCGTGTACTTCTCGTGAGAGGCGAGGATGGGCGGGAAGACGGGAGAGCTCCTGGCCTGCGGGCGGACGGAGATGACGTTCCCCGGCCTTACCTGGAAGGAAGGGACCGTGACGCGCACGCCGTCCACCAGAAAGAGCCCGTGGCTGGCGAATTGCCTGGCCTGCACGCGCGTGGAGGCGAACCCCGCGCGGTAGATGACGTTATCCAGCCGTCGCTCCAGCAGTTGCTTGAGGACATCGCCCGTCTGGCCGCTCACCTTGGACGCGATGGCGTACATGCGGTGGAACTGGCGCTCCGAGAGGCCGTACATGTCGCGCGCCTTCTGTTTTTCCTTCAGCTGCGATCCGTACTCGGAGAGCTTCCCCGTCTGCTCGCGCGGGCTCTTGCCCGGGCCGTGGGGCTTGCGCTGGAGGATCTTGTCGTACTTGTCCACGCCGTAGATGTTCATGCCCTGGCGGCGGACGCGCTTTGCTTTGGGACCTGTGTATCGCATGGATGATAAAGGAGAGAAGCGCGCGTTTCCTACGCGCGGGTGGGAACCGGAGAGTTACACGCGCCGCCGACCGGCGGGACGGCACCCGCCGTGCGCGATGGGAGTGGTATCGATGATCGCGTCCAGATTGAGGCCGGCGCCCTGGAGGCCGCGGATGGCCTGCTCGCGCCCGGGGCCCAGGCCCTTCACCTCCACCGAGACCGACTCGATGCCGTAAGGCTTCACCTTGCCGGCCGCCGTTTCGGCCGCCACTTTGGCGGCATACGGCGTGGACTTGCGTGTGCCCTTGAACCCCGCCGACCCGCTGCTGCTCCAGCCAAGCACCTGGCCATCAAAATCCGTGAAGGTGACGATGGTGTTGTTCTCGCCGGCATGGATGCACACACGCGCCTTGGGGACGCTGCGCTTGATTTTCTTCTTGCGCGCGGGCGCGGCCTTGTCGGCCTTCTCGCCCTCGGGCGCCGGGCCTTCGAGCATATCCGCTACGGTTGTCTTCTGGTCAGCCATAGAATGGGAATAGAAAGTTAAAGAATCAGATGGGAACAACTGGAGAACCGACAAAGCCATCAGCCATCAGCGTCCAGCTATCAGTTTTTCCTTTGCTGACAGCTGATCGCTGGAAGCTGGTAGCTTGGCCGGAGAATGACAAAGCAGAAATATACATGGAATCAGGTTTTGGTGAGTACCGTGCGGCCGGAGAGTCCTGTCTTCTTCTTGCCCCGCTTGGTGCGGGCGTTGCGGCGGGAGGTTTGCCCGCGCACCGGCAATTTGCGGCGGTGGCGGTAGCCCCGCCACGTGCCGATGTCCTGCAGCCGCTTGATGTCGAGCGACACCTTGCGCATCAATTCGCCTTCGGTGAGTTCCTTCTCGATGCGCGCGCGGATCCTTGCCTGGTCCGTTTCGGGCAAATCGTCGGCGTGCGTGTCCATGCTGATATTGAGTTCCCGCAGGATCTTGCGGCTCAGCGACCGCCCGATTCCTTTGATGGATGTGAGGGCGATCTCGATGCGCTTTTGGCCGGGGAGGACGACGCCGGAGATACGGAGCATATTTCGCGCGGTAATTGGTAGCGCGGGTTTCCATACCCGCGGGCTAATGCGGTTAAAACTTATCCTTGTCTCTGCTTATGCTTGGGGTTCTTGCAGACGATGCGGCGCACGACCTTCCCCTTGCCATTGCGGCGCAGCACCAGACGGCAGTCTTTGCAGATCGGTTTGCAGGAAGGTCGGACTTTCATGGGAGAGATTCACGGAACGCCGGGAGAGGAAGAGGCTGCTGCCTGCCCCTGGCTGGGCACGGCCCCCGGCGGCACCGACGGGAAGCGGTAGACGATGCGCCCCTTTTTGAGATCGTACGGGGTCATCTCAATCTTCACGCGGTCTCCGGGCAGGATGCGCACCCGATGGACGCGCATGCGCCCTGCCAAATGGCAGAGGAGCTCGTGGTCCTTTGCTTGGTCGCTTGTCACGCGGACGCGGAACGTGGCATTGGGAAAGGATTCTTCCACAACGCCGACGAGTTCAATAACATCCTTGGACACAGGCAAATAGCAGGGTCAAGAGAGAGCCGAACGATCCTACAGACGAAAACTCTTGGCAGCAAGCCAGGAACCTGGCAATTATGGGTGGGGTGGGAAAAATGTATTGATAAATTTAAAATATGTTATTTAATTACATATTTCGGTGATGCCGTTCGGGAATTGCACAATGGCTGAATGGTGAAATGGCTGCACGTGTGCGCGAGGATTTTGCCATCAACCATTCAACCGTTTAGCCATTTAGCCATTTTCTAGGCAATAATCTCATAGCTGTCGGCCGTGACGAGCACCGTATGCTCAAAGTGTGCGGAGCGCGACCCGTCGGCCGTCGCAATCGTCCATCCGTCATCGGTATCGCGAACCTGCGGCTTTCCCATGGCCGTAATGGGCTCGATCGCGATGAGGGTCCACGCCGGGAGCGCGGGGCCGGTGCCGGCCTCTCCGGTATTGGGGATGTCGGGGAACTGGTGGAGTGTTCTCCCTAGCCCATGGCCCGTGAGGGAGTGGACGCAACTGTAGCCGTTCCCTTCCCCCCTGTCCTGGATGGCCACCGAGATATCGCCGATCTTCGTACCGGGTTTGACGAGCGCGCATGCGCGGTCCAGCGCGTCCTTCGACCGGTCGAGGAAAGTCCGTACTTCATCCGGAATGCGCCCGACGGGAACGGTGATGCACGCGTCGGTGTAGAGCCCGTCTACCACCACGCCGCAGTCGAGCGACACGATGTCACCCTCCGCGAGTTCCCGCTCGCCTGGGATGCCGTGGACACATTCGTCGTTGACCGAGGTGCAGAGCGTGCAGGGGTAATTGCGGTATCCCTTGAAGGCGGGAATCCCGCTTTCGCGCCGGATGAACTCCTCGGCAAACCGGTCGAGTGCAATTGTCTTCACTCCTGGCCGGACCAGTTTGGCCGTTTCTTGCAGGCATCGGCGCAGGATCGTCCCCGCTTTGCGGATGGATGCGATCTCTTTGGACGTAAAAATTTGGAAGGAGGACATGCAATGATTGTACGGGGGACTCGGGCAGGGAAAAATATTAAATCCGCACAGGGAACCTGCTCGTTTCTTCGTTAGTTCGTTTGTTCGAAGAAACGCCTGCCCTCCGACCTGTCCATCCGTAGCCCACAGGCGAAGGCGGAAGCCCGAAAGGCGAAGGTGGAGAAAAACGAGAAAACGAACAAACGAATCCTCAGGCTGCAGCTTTCTTCATCTGTGTGTACACCTGATCGACTGCTTTTTTCCCATCCACCTCGGTCACAATCCCCCTCTTTTTGTATTCCTCAAGAACCGGCACCGTTTTTTCGACGAACGTGTTCATACGCCGCCGGATCACTGCCTCATTGGCATCGTCTCGTCTTCCCTCAACCTTCGCGCGTCCCAGAATCCGCCGCATCCCTTCCTCGGGATCAAGTTGCAAGTGGATCACACGGAACCCGCGCCCCGCATCCTTCATGATCAGGTCGAAGTCTCGCATTTGGTTGAGATCGCGCGGAATGCCGTCGAAGAGAATTTTTTGATCTTTCGGGCGGGCGAGGACCGCTTCTTTCACCACCTGCATGATGATCTCGTGCGGCACCAAGTTGCCGGCATCGATGTACGACTTCACGGTCTTGCCGAGCTGCGACCCCGACGCCGCGATCTTGCGCAGCTCTCCGCCCGCCTCAAAAATGTCGTACCCGAACTCCGCGGCGAGTTTCTTCGCCTGTGTGCCTTTGCCACTACCTTGTATCCCAAACAAAACTAGATCCATAGGAAAGGAAGGGAGAGCCTTGCCTGCCCGCCGAAGCTCCGCAGAGCGAAGGCGGGGATGCCAAATAAGACGAGATCCATAGTGGAAGACTACCAAACTTCATTGACTTCTCCTACGCAAACAGGACAATGGAATTATGACTCGCAAGAAGAAAAACCTTCCGGCAAAACGCATCGACGCCAAGATGGTCAATTGGAAGAAATGGGTTCCCCGATCCGTCTTTCCGCTGGAGAAAGGTTCGAAGGCAGGAGTGGTGATGGATGGGAAAGGAACCCCGCGTTGGTTCATTTTCGACACATTTGCCCTACTCGATGTGCTCTCCAAAATAGACGGCCGCCTTGTCGACACGCTCTCCCCCCAAGACTATCACTCGAAAAAAGTAAATCCTGCGGGGTGGTTGATTGATGAGATTGAAAGCAAACTTCCCCTCAGCGATTCCTTTGTGCAATCGCTGAACGAGGCGATTGACGAAGCGGAGAAGCACGGCTGGATTTCCATGGAAGAGATGAAGAAAAGACTGCAGATAGAATGATTATCATCAACAAACATGCAGATATTCTTCACTCCACGTGGCAAAAAGGATCTTCTAAGGCTGCCCAATCACATTCAAGAACGCGTCCTGCACAAGATTGAGGAGAATGCGGCGCTGGCAAATCCTCTTATACGCGCAAAACCCCTGATCAACCTTCCGCCCGCCACTCATCGGTTTCGTGTCGGAATGTATAGAGTATCGTTCTTCATGCGTGGTAATGCGCTCTTTGTGGAACGCGTGGAGCTGCGAGGTAGAGCATATGGACAATAACTTTCCTACGCCAGCTTTTCGTAGTCATGCGCCAGCATCTGAGCATTGATTTGCCGCCCTTCGGCAGAGCTCAGGACGGCTCGCAGATCAGGCAAGTTTTTCATAATCATGCGCCAGCATTTGAGCATTGATTTGCCGGATCAGTTCCATGACGACCCCGACGATGATGATGAGGCCGGAGCCCGAGATGAGCAAGTCGGCGGAAGCGAGGGTGGTGTACTTGGTGAAGAGCAGCGGGATGATGGCGACGGTGGCCAGGAAAACGCCGCCCCAGAGATTGAGGCGGTTACTGACCTTGGCCAGCACATGGGCCGTCTGCGCGCCCGGACGCAGGCCCGGGATGAAGCCGCCGCGCTTCTGGATGGTTTCGGCCACTTCCTTGGGCTTGAAGGTGACCGACACGTAGAAGAAGGTGAAGACCACGACCAGCAGGAAGTAGACCACCAGGTAGAAGATGCTGGGGTTCTGCGCGTTGAGGTTGGTAGTGATGAAGTTCACGACCGGCGCGAACCTGGCGGAGTTGCCGAGGAACTGCGCGATGATCCCCGGAAACGTGATGAGGGAAATGGCGAAGATGATGGGGATCATGCCGGCCTGGTTGAGGCGGATGGGGATGCTGCCCTGCACTCCCCTGCCCGCGCCCTGGTTGGCGTAGGTGATGGGGAGCAGGCGGTGGGCGTCGGTGAAGAGCACCACGGCGACGAGCGTGGCCACCATGACGATGATGAAGAGGTAGAACGCCCCAAGCTTGGTGTCGCCGGCGGCCAGCAGCGTGGCAATGCGGGTGGGAATGCGCGAGACGATGCCGACGAAGATGAGCAGCGACACGCCGTTGCCCACTCCCTTCTCGGTGATGAGTTCGCCCAGCCACATGAGGAAGATGGAGCCGGCGGTGACGAAGAGCATGGGACCGAGGACAGCGGGGAAGGACGTGTCGATCAAATTGAGCCCTCCGCGCGTGAGGAGGAGCAGGAAACCGTAGCTCTGCACGAACGCGAGCGGGAGCGTGATCCAGCGCGTGTAGCGGTTGAGCTCCTGTTGGCCCTGGGCGCCTTCCTTCTGCAGCCCTTCCAGCTTGGGGAACACCACGCCGCAGAGCTGGATGATGATGGAGGCGTTGATATATGGGGAGAGGCCCAGCAGCAGCACCGAGAAGTTATCGAGCCCGCCGCCGGTGAGGGCGGTGAAGATCCCCAGCGCCCCGGCATTGCCTCCGTTGGCCAGGTACTGCTTGAGGCCGATCACGTCGGTGCCCGGCACGGCGATGTGCGAGGCGACCCGGTACACAAAGAGAAGGGTGACCGTGAACAGGATGCGGCCACGCAGGTCTCTGGAGCGCCAAAGTTGTTTGACGTACGCGAGCATAGGAGCTGGGATATTGTTCAGGTGTTGGGGAGGAAGGTCAATGCCGATGAAAGGGCAATGAGGAAAAAGATGGAAAGGAGGCAAAGAGGAAAAACGGAACTTCATTGCCCTCTTTTCCTTTCCTTCTTTTCCCTGTTTGCCCTATTTCACAATCGTCACCGATCCCCCCGCCTTCTCCACCGCTGCCAAAGCGCTCTTGGATGCGGCATGCACGGAGAGGTTCATCGCTTTGCTGAGGGTTCCCCGCCCGAGCAGCTTGACGGGCGACGGGCCACGCACCAGGTTCCTGCCGCGCAGCGCCTCCACGTCGTACGTGCCCGCCTCCAGCGCTTCGAGTGTATCGAGATTGAGCGGCTGGTAGTCGAGCCTGCGCTTGCGCTTGAAGCCGCCGATCTTGGGCTGGCGCATCAGGAGCGGCACCTGCCCGCCTTCGAACCCGAAGCGGCGCCCCTTGCCCACGCGCGATTGCTGGCCTTTGGTGCCCCGGCCGGCCGTGGTGCCGCCGCCGGCAGCGTTGCCGCGCGCAACACGCTTGCGCGTGCGCGTGGAGCCGCGGGCCGGTTGGAGGGTATGGAGCATGGGGAGAACGATGGCCGTAGAAAACACAAGCCTCGCCAAAGGCTGAGGAGCGGATGATACCGTCTGCGACGCTGTGGTCAAAGGCTTTTTGCCTGCAAATGGCCGGAATCTTGCCAAAATCGTTGACGCTTTCCGTCCCGGCAGGCGACACTCCAACCCTTCGATGAAGCGAAAACTCGCAGCACTTTCCATCGGCATCCTTCTGTGCGCATCCCTGCCGTTGGGGACAGTAGAGGTGATGGCGGCGTCGCCCACGGCCGCGCACACGATCCGGCTCTCCAGGCTGCAGGCGCGTTTGGCGGCCAGGCGGCTACGGAGGCAACGGTCGCTCGCCATGCAACCGCGCGCGGCGACAAACATCACCACAATGTCAGCCTCGTCATCGGGGCCGGGCGTCTCGCAGGAGACACTCGCGGCGTTGCGCGCGTCCATCGTACAACTCGTGAATACCGAGCGGACGAAGATCGGGCTCGCGCCGCTTGCCGAAAACACACTGCTTGATGCCGCCGCCCAGGAGCACGCCGCCGACATGGTGCAGCACAAGTATTTTTCGCATACAAGCCAGGACGGACGCTCCATGGAAGACAGGATCAACTCTACCGGCTACTCCAAGCCCCCCTGCCACTGCAGTTACACGATGAGCCTTGGCGAAAACATCGCGATGGGCTTCGAGAGCCCAACCGAGGTGATGCAAGCCTGGATGCATTCACCCGAGCACAAAGACAACATCCTGCGCGACAGCTTCAAAGAGATCGGGGTCGGATTTGAGAACACGACGTGGGTGCAGGATTTCGGGAGCGTGGCGGTGCAATGATCAGTAAACGTCGTCGTGTTTCCCCACGGTTACCAGGAAAACTCTCCTATGATTCCCTTCTTCGACATACAGAATGCGGAGGTCATATGCAGCGCTGATGGACCGGGTACCTTCGTATTCGCCTTTGAGCGCATGATTGCGAAGATGAGGAGCAAATGGATTCTCCATGAAGAGGGATAACGCCTCATTGACTGAGCCACGCTGATGTTTTCCCAGCTTCCGGTAGGCTCTAGTGAATCTCGATGTAAATTGGACATCCATAGCTCATGCGTTGAGGGCTTTGACAAGATCCTCGGCAGTAGAATAGGGAGGAGAGAGATCCTCTCCACGTTTGGCAGCAGCAGCAAGTCGGCTGATTTCAGCCAACTGCTCAGGCGTGTAACGGTCGTCATATTTCTCTTCCATGTCTTTCACCACGAAAGGAATCGCGCCGGTGGCGGCGATTTTCACAAAATACATGCGAACGGCCGTCGGCACATCGATGCCCATGCGCTCCAGCACCCCTTCCACTTTCCTCTTCAGCGCCGCATCCAGACGCACCTGGATGCTTTTCTTGGACGCTTTCGTTTTAGCCATGCAAATATGGGGGAAAAGACAGGTATAGTGTATACAATCCACATGCAAAATGCAATACTTTTAGATGCACTCAGTGATGATGAGACCGATTCTGGGCGATACGCCTCATGAAGGCCATACTGGAATATTCGCGAAATTTTTGCTATAATGTAAGGGCTATTACACAAACACATGAATCAATTTGAAAACGCAAACCGTGGGCCTGAAAGCCAAGACACCAAAGAACAAACACGGGAAACGGAACAAAAATTTCCTGAACTGCATTTGCTGGGCTCGCAAGAAAAGAGGGCTTTTATGGAAAAAGTCCGCGCTGACAAATCGCTGCAGGACTTCATGCAATCCGTGATGCGGAACAAGAAGATACAGGAACCGGACGAAAAAATGTTTGTCAATTTCCTGAAGAAACACCGCCGTGCCCAGTTGGAACGGCTCGAGATGAAACTCCAGCGTTTACAAGCAAGTCCTCAGAACTTAAAAGAGGATGCTGCCTTGCTCGATGCTTTGCAGAAAGGAGAATTTACAGAAAAGCAGAGAGATCGGTTGATGCATGAGTTAGGGATAGACACAGTCGGCGCACAGATACTGTTGACTGAAGGCATGCTCTCCATCCCTCCTGCAGAAGGCGGGATAACGGCAGAGCAGGGCAAACAAGCCTTCACCACCATACAGGCAATGGCCAAAGAGATTCACCAAGAAACGTACAAGCTTGTGGATTGGAAGAATGTCGATACCGACGGTCTTGAAGTCGGCGACGTCATCGTGATGGCCAGCGGTGAAAACCCCCGAGTGATCAAACGTAACAAGGATGGTTCCTACACCTTCACATCGCGGCGCGATAGGAAGGCAACAACTGTTTTTTTGGAACTTTTCGATGAGGTGCCAACAAAAGGAGTATTGGCGGGTGCCAACGCTCATCTGGTTACACCATACGACCTGGAACAGTTGAAACAAAAATAATGGTGTATTGGAATACCAGGCCATGCGCAGTGATACAGCGGTTCAACGGTTCAGAGTTTCAATGAAAGTCAAAACTATGAACTGCTAAACGGGATAACCGAATGCTGGAACTCTGAACCGCTGGATCACTGTTCCAACTGCCCCTTTCGGTGGATCTCCCTCTGCTTCTCCACCTCTTCTTTGGTCATTTCCTTCACGGCAATGCCTTCGGGGCTCCCGGCTGCGTCCACGGTTTCGGTCTTGGGCTTCTCGTCGAACGTATGCGCATTGGCCACTTTCTTGAACATCCCGACCCCCAACATCCCCC
>CAZAUW010000024.1:0-9336 GCA_964488295.1 uncultured Candidatus Peribacteria bacterium | reverse complement strand
TTCGCTCTCGCTATCCTTCCCCCCATGGATCCCATCCGCCTCCAGAAAGCCCATGCACTCCGATCGCACGGCATGCAACCGTATGCGGCATCGTTTGACCGCAGCCATATGCTGGCCGAAGCCCGCGACACGAAGGACGGAACGTCACTGGCCGTCGCCGGGCGGCTGATGCTGCTGCGCGACATGGGCAAGATGACGTTCGGAACCCGGCAGGATCACACCGGCAGGTTGCAGATCCTGGCGCGCGAGGAGGATCTGGGTGCGACGAAGTATCAGGAGATGCTGGACCTGCTCGACCTCGGGGACTTCATCGGCGTAGAGGGATCGCATTACACCACCAAGAAGGGCGAGCCGACGGTGCTCCTGAGCGGCTGGACGATGCTCAGCAAGGCCCTGCGCCAACCGCCGGAGAAGTGGCATGGCATCGCCGACCAGGAAACTGCGTGGAGGCAACGGTACCTAGACCTGATGAGCAACCGGGAGACGTTTGACCGTTTCCGTTTCCGCGCCGATTTCATCCGAAGACTGCGCGAATTCTACTGGTCGCATGATTTCACCGAAATGGAAACGCCGGTGCTGGTGAACGCCGCCTCCGGGGCGCTCGCGACCCCATTCAAGACTCATCACGAAGCCTACGACCTGGACGTGTACCTGCGCATCGCCACCGAAACGTTCCTGAAGGAATGCCTCGTGGGCGGCTTCGACCGGGTATTCGAGGTCGGCAGGATCTTCCGCAACGAAGGCCTCGACCCCAGCCACCTGCAGGATTTCACCATGGTGGAGCACTATGCCGCGTACTGGGATTACGCCGCCAACATGACATTCACCGAGGAAATGCTCTCGCACATCCTCCAACAGATGCTCGGCACGATGAAGGTGAAAATCCTTGACCGCGACGGCAAAGTCCGCGACGTCGACTTCACCCCCCCCTGGCCCAGGCTCACCATCCGCGAGGCGGTGATGCAGGCATCGGGGATTGATATCGAGAGGGAAAATTCCGCTTCGGCCCTGCGCCAGGGCATGAAGACGAAGAAGATCGCACTCGACGTGCCCGTGGAGAAACTCGGCTTCGGCAACCTGGTGGACCAGCTCTATAAGAAGGTCAGCCGGCCCTCCCTCCTCCACCCCACATTCGTCATTCAGCACCCCATCGAGCTCTCCCCTCTCGCGCGGCGCAATGACAAGAACCCGGCAATCACCGACCGCTTCCAGCTCGTGACGGGCGGATGGGAAATCGTGAACGCCTATTCGGAATTGATCGACCCAGCGGACCAGGCTGAGCGCTTCGAGCAGCAAGCCAAAGCCCATGCGGGTGGCGACAGGGACGCGCACCGCAAGGACGATGAGTATGTGACGGCCCTCGAGTATGGCTGCCCCCCCTGCTCCGGCTGGGGCATGGGCATTGACCGCATCGTCGCGTTGCTCACGCAGCAAACGAACCTGCGGGATGTGGTGCTCTTCCCATTGATGAAACCTCTTGAGAAGCGATCAGCGGCCAGCGATCAGCCATCAGTTCAAACGAAAAACGACGTAAAGTCGCTTGGCGACCACGTCGCTTTACGCGAACAAACGAACAAACGAACAAACGATTCATTGCCTCTATCCTCTATGTCATCAACCCGCTCTCTTCCTCTTCAGCACCTCGAATACGGCCACCTCCTCCCCGCTGCTCACAATCTGATACAGGAACACGCAAAGCAAACAACGGCACACTTGGTAGCGACGGGAGCGGCCATGGAAGCGCTGGCCAAAAAATTCGGGGGCGACCCGCAGACGTGGAAGGTGGCCGGCATGCTGCACGATCTGGATTGGGATAAGCTCGAGAAGGATTATGAGGCGCACTGCGGCCAGACACTCGAACAGATGCTCGCGGCCATCAAGGCCCCACGAGAGCTGCTCGGCGACATCCGCGCCCACTACGCGTCCAAATACGGGGCGGAGTATCCGCTCAATACGATGTTGCGCAAATCCCTCTACTGCGTGGACGAGCTCACGGGCTTCATCATCGCGGTGACTTTGGTCCGGCCATCGAAGAAGATCGCCGATGTGGAGGTGAGCAGCGTGAAGAAGAAACTCAAAGACAAGGCCTTTGCCGCACAGGTGGACCGCGAGCAGATCAGGAAATGCGAGGAGTTGTTGGGGATCGCTCTTGATGAGTTTGTCGGGATGACGTTGGAAGCGATGAAGGCAGTGGCAAGCGAACTAGGACTGTGACCAATCAGTACATTCATCATGTGCCTTTCCCCTTCAGTCCCCCCCACCAACGCATGATGCGGGAGAGCCAACTTGGTGCCGGAGGAGTCGCGGCCTTCTTTGCGGCACGGTCACTGTTGAACTGATCAAGAGCGATATCCACTAGACGGGGGTGACTGGGATCATGAATCGCCAACAGATCTTTTTGTATCTGCCGAATCTCTTGCTGATGCTCTTTTTCCATTGCTGCCATCAGAGCCTCTTCTGCGGCTTCGTTGCGAGGAAGCGTCTTCTTGCTCGGGGCATGTGCACCTTTGCGCACACGCAGCCCGTTGAGCGCGCAAAAAATTGTCCATGATTTGTCGAGGGCGGCAACGGTATTCCGCCTGGCAACAACAATGCGGCCTGGTTCGACCTCCGGCAACCCATGGAAATCATTGAATGCCTGAGCTCTCTTGCGGATCTCATCCAACGACAAGTTACGATGTGCCCAAAAAAAATTCACTGCAGCATCAAAAGGCTTATCAATATGTTCTTGGTTGGTCAGAGCCAGTTGCCAGGGGTCAACCTCCTTGGCAGGAACTCCTTCAGCGCTCATAGGCACGTTTTATACTCATCATTTGCCTCCGTCAACCTCCGAGAAAGCCATCTGCTCCTCCCGCATCGGCATCAGGGTTTCAATGCCTCGAGTGTGCTTTATGCGCTGTGCGAAGGGCTCCATCTGATCCAACTCCCCGTGAACGAGGATGACTTTTTTGAGTCCGCTGACCGACTGCACGTAGCGGTCCAAGTCGTCCATGTCGGCATGGCCGGAGTAGGCGTCGATGCGGCTCACCTCCGCGCGCTTGGGCAGGAGTTCGTCGAAGATCCGCACCTGGCCCACCGCCGGGTCGAAGATTTTCCTCCCCAGCGTATTCTCGGCCATATAGCCCACGGCGAGAATCGTGTTGCGGGGGTCGGTGATGGCGTTGCGCAGGTGGTGGCGGATGCGGCCCGCCTCGCACATGCCCGAGGCCGCCATGATCACCATCGGGCCGGGGGTGGTATTCAGCGCCTTGCTCTCCTCCACGGATGCCGTGTAGCGCACGAGCGAGAACTGGAACGGATGGTGCTGGCGGCTGAGGAACTGCTCGTACATCGCCTTGTCGTAGCACTCGGGATGCTTCATGAAAATCCCGGTGACGCTCTCGGCGAGCGGCGAATCGATCACAATGGGGATGGCCGGGATTTTCTTGGCGTCCCACAGCAGGTGGAAGTCGTAGACGATCTCCTGCGTGCGCTCGAGCGAGAAGGCCGGGATGATCACCTTGCCGCCGCGCTGCGCAGTTTTCACGATCACTTCGCGCAGGCGCTCGCCGGCGCTCTGGATATCCTCGTGCCTGCGGTTGCCGTAGGTGGATTCGCAGAGCAGTACTTCGACCGGCGGCATGGCGGCGGGCGGGCGGATGATGGGGAGGGTCGAGCGCCCCAGGTCGGCGCTGAACCCGATGCGCCGGGTCACCCCGTTCTCGGTGGCCTCCACCAGAACCATCGCTGCGCCGAGGATGTGGCCCGCTTCCAAAAATTGGACGCGGATCCGAGCCTGTCCTGAGTCTATCGAAGGAGCTTGCCCTGAGCTTGTCGAGGGAGCTTGCCCTGAGCCTGTCGAAGGGCAGACATCAAACCACTCGTTGTGTTCCCGCCCCTGGAAGGAGCGCATGCGTTCGATCGCGTCTTGCTGCGTGTAGAGAGGGCCGTCGCACTGCATCATGGATTTGGCCAGGTGCTTGCAGTAGAACTCCTCGTCTTTCTCCTGGATGTAGCCGCCGTCTTTGAGCATCACCGCGGCCAAATCCCTGGTAGCGAAGGTGCAGAAGACCGGCCCGCGGTAGCCTTTCTTGTAGAGGAGCGGGATGCGCCCCACGTGGTCCATGTGCGCATGGCTCAGCACGAGCGCGCTGATCTTGGTGATATCAAATTCAAAACCCGCATTCTTGGCGGCCGCTTCGGTGCGGTGGCCCTGGAAGAGCCCACAGTCGAGCAGAATCCGCTTATCTCCAACTTGTAACTCATGACACGTGCCTGTCACCTCCTGTGCCGCTCCGTGAGGGATGATGCGCATGTTCGTCATGATGTACGGAAAAAAGAACCAAGTCCCGCGAAGCTCCGTAGAGCGAAGTGGGATTGAGCCGCGCCGTGGGGAATGATGCGCATGCCTCCAATAGTAAAGGAAAATCATCGGGAAGCCCCGCGAACTTTGACCACACGAGCATGGCTGCGGGGTCGCTCCCTACTCTATCGCAGTGCACAATGATACAGGCATGGGGAAACGGCCCCTGGCGTCTCTGCGATGATCATGCCCGACGTTCTGCATATACATGGCCATTCATCGGTGTCCGGATGCTCTCTCTCAGCGGCTCGACAAGTTCACTGATCCTATTGGCACAGTCACGTGTCAAGCGTATGTGCACGGACAAAAGCAGCGAAACGGGATCCTCGATGCATGCACGAATATTTTCAAGGCATGTATTGAATAACTCCACGCAGCCGTGTAATCCCAGGCCCAATGGCGGAAAGCTCCTCATGTCGCGCTGGCGCTGGGGCACCATCTTTTCAATGGCCGTAATGCGATGATAGGCATTCTGGATGGTATCGAGCAACCGTCTCATGTGTCCCATCTGCTCCATCTGATAATGCCATGGCAACGATAGGAGACATTCCTTGCACACCGCGAATGTGGGACCCTCGATCTCGTGAGGTAAGGCATCAACCTGTTGCTGGAGCTTTTGATCATCCATCAGGGAAGAAATGCTAGCCCCATGGATCGCAGCAAGTCAACTTTTTCCTTCTCTGTCAATTTCCGCATACTGCCCGGCCTCAGGCGCGCATCGGCGATGTTCATGATGCGCACACGCCGCAGTGTCTTCACCTCACATCCCACCTTCTTGCACATGCGTCTGATCTGCCGGTTTTTGCCTTCGGTGAGCACGATTGTGAACTTGCTACCCGCAATCCTCCGCACGCGCGCGGGCTTGATCTTCTCGCCCAAAATCGTCATCCCCCCCTCCATTTTGCGCAGCTGCCCGTTCGTCAGCGGCTGCATGAGCGTGACCTCGTATTCTTTTTCGTGGTCGAATTTGGGATGGGTGAGGCGATAGGCCAGCGCGCCGTCGTTGGTGAAGATGAGCAATCCTTCCGAATCTTTGTCCAGTCGGCCGACGGGGAAAATTTTTCCGCGAAGATTTTGTGGCAGGAGATCACGGACCGAAGGGCTGCGCTCATCCGCGCGTACTTTTCCCTGTCCGCTGCCATCACCTCGTTTTCCTTTTCCACCCTCCAGGTTGGTCGTCACCACTCCTACAGGCTTATGCATCAGGTAGTAGAGCATCTCGCGCCGGGATTCGAGCACCTTGCCATCCACTTCAACCCGATCGACATCGGGATCCGCTTTTTGCCCCACAGTGGCGACTTTCCCGTTGACGGTCACAAGACCCGCCCTGATGTACTCCTCCGCTTTTCGGCGCGAGGCGATACCTCTTGACGATAAGATTTTCTGCAGACGTTCAATCATAGGAGAACTCTAAATTGTCACCCTGAGCTTGTCGAACCGTGTCACGCTGAGCAAAGTCGAAGGGTTCTGGATACGCTCGCACAGGTGAACTCTAAGGTGTCATGGTGAGCTTGTCGAACCATGTCACCCTGAGCCCTGATTTTATCGAGGGGTCGAAGGGTCATGCCGCACCGTTGAGTGTTCCCCTCTCGTTTGGGTTGTCACGGCGAGGAGATACATCCAAACCAAAACGTCCCGTCAGAGTGACCTTTTCGCCATCGATTTCCGGCTGCATTTTCTCAGGCGGCTCGTAGGATTCCCTGTTCCGCCTCACGGATCCCTCACTCTCCCATTCTCTCAAGAGTGCTTCTATGCCGTTCGCCGTATGGACCTTCATGGTATCAAGCCTGTGAGCTACTTCACCGGCACCTCTGGCCCCCAACGCCTCCCTCACACTGCGCCTCTGTTTCTTATCTAACTTACCCCATGCTTTGCGAAAGCTGTTTCCGTCAGGACCCGAAGAGAGCGCAGGATTTGGCATACAAGATGAAGTGGGTGTTTTTCTTATTATAACATTATTTTAAATAAAATGCAATTTCATCCACACAGAGGCGTTCGGGGAATGTTTTCATGGTCGCTTATAGGACGAATTTATTGAATGAAAGCCAAAAATCGTCTATAATGCCCTGTTATGGACGCTTCCTTCCTGCTCTCGCCATTCCTGGGCAAAATCCTGCTCGCGGCCTTGCTCGGGGGCATCGTGGGCGCCGAGCGCGACATCAACGGCCGCCCGGCGGGCCTGCGCACCAACCTGATCATCGCCGTCAGCTCGTGCCTGTTCACGATCATGTCGATCGAAGGACTGGGAGTGGTGGCCAGCGCCGTGGACCCGACGCACATCGCGGGGCAAATCGTGACGGGCGTGGGCTTCCTGGGCGCCGGGGCGCTCATCCACAACCAGGACCGCATCCACGGCCTCACCACCGCCGCCGACATCTGGTTCGTGGCGGCCATCGGCATGGCGGTGGGCGCGGGGTTCTACGCCGTGAGCATTGTCACCACCTTCATCGTCGTATGCGCGGTCTTCTTCCTGGCACCCGTCAGCCACTGGCTGGAAAACCAGGGACGCAAGAGGATGAAGGCGAAGGGAATCGTGGTGGAGGAGTGATTCACACAAGGCGCTGGGATACTTCCATCACGCCAAAAGGGCGCTTTTCAACATCATCTCTGGGGATCGCGTCCACACGTTTTTTTTTGCGTTTCCTGCGACTGAGCACTTCGGCCAACGCGATTCTACAGCGGGCGTGCACTCGCGTTTCGAGATGGCGGTCGGTGATGCCGGGAATCCCCCGGTATCGTCCCGCTTCCTCCAGAGCGGCTGCAAGAATGTCATTCCGGATCCGCTTATTCAGCTTAAAACGACAATCCTGGATCACTCTGCCTGCGGCCATCAGCGCTATGTCTTCGGGAAGGGGTTGGTAGCCTGGCTGCAAAGATGGAGAAGCCTGGACAATCATAGTATGAGGGTATTTTTTCTCTCCTGTGGAGAAAATTCAAGAACACCGGACATGCATGGTACTCATGTAAAGCAAAGAACCGCATCGAAGGCGGCAAGCTTGACTGAAATGTCAGCATGGATGCGCCAAAAAGCGATGCATCCTGCGGTCAGTGCACTGTCTTGGCGCCGACCTACTCTGACGGCCTGTACTGGCCGCTACCATCGGCCCTCTCGAGCTTAACTGCCGAGTTCGGAATGGGATCGGGTGTGGCCTCGAGGGAATAGACACCAAGACACTGCACTGAGCGAACAATGAACAAGAAAATGTATTGCAATTTCACAACGACACATAAGTCGTATCCACGTTGTAACACACAAACAGCTGCCCTCATTCCCAATGAAAGAAGTGCCGAAGTCGGGCAACGCCCGACTGAGGCACACCTCTCGGGAAAAGAGGGCGCATGGAAAAGAAACGCCTGGTTCCCCTTCCATGCATGAGAATAAATGTTCAATCGTCCATTCGTATCACTCGGCTGAGCACGTTACCGTGCGTACACCTGTGACCGATCTAACCGGTAGTCTTCCGGCGGACTGATGGAGATACGCAATCTTAGGAGGGGCTTCCCACTTAGATGCTTTCAGCGGTTATCCCCGCCGAACGTAGCTACCCTGCGATGCCGCTGACGCGACAACAGGTACACCAGAGGTTCGTCCACTCCGGTCCTCTCGTACTAGGAGCAGCTTCCTTCACGTATCTAAATGACCACGGAGGATAGAGGCCAAACTGTCTCACGACGTTCTGAACCCAGCTCGCGTACCGCTTTAATTGGCGAACAGCCAAACCCTTGGGACCTCTTTCCTACCATCATTACTGATGGGGTTAGACTATACCTTCACCCTGGAGACATCCGTCGCCGGATGGTCCGTAGGTGCGGGCCGTGTGATATGCATTCCATGCGTCGCATATCTCATCTTGCCTGCCAGAAGGCAAGAATCAGTCGTTAGGGGAGCCACTGACTTTGATCATTGCCGCAAAGTTCTTCCTCCGGTTTCTGGACCGGACGTTGAACGCGGACAATGCATCCGCTAAACGGGCAATCTCCCGGAGATCATCGACAGTCAGAATTGCGCGGTTGAGAATAACAAGAGTCATCTCAGCCTGCTTCTTTTTGCAACGAAGGTATGGAACGATGCGTTCGAGGAACGATCGTATCGCCTGCTGATCCCGAACGATCCATTCGTGGGTCGTCCGGTTAGAGCGTACGTATCCAATACCCGTTGCGGAGGGGAGCCACGCGACATTCGCCTTGGATTGCTGCGTGATTTTCACCGTCGCGCGGATGCGGAACCTGAATTTTTTCTCCGCATGCCGCTCGAGTGTGACCATGATTGCTCCGTCTCCATCGATGAACCCCGCAAGGTATGCGAGTTCAACTTCAGAAAGTGGCTTTCCCACGGGGTTAACCCTCATACGACGAGCATACTTTGGATCCCCGCATCTTGCGAGTGCGGGATCCGGATATGCGTGAAACTGTATGAAGGCCTTCACCGTTTTGAGCCCGTTTATTACCTCTGCGTTTCCACAGAGGAGAGAAGATAGACGTTTTCTCCAGCCCCAGGATGCGATGAGCCGACATCGAGGTGCCAAACCGATCCGTCGCTGTGGGCGCTTGGGATCGATCAGCCTGTTATCCCTAGAGTAACTTTTATCCGTTGAGCGACAACCCACCCACGTGGTGATCCCGCCCTACTTTTGGCTCTTCAATAAACTCTTTCCGATTCTTGCCATGAGCTTATTTTTTGCACTTCCATGGTGCTTAATCTTCTTTTCCCTTTCGTAAGCATCCTCTTTACTCCGATAAGCTTCTGCATAAATCAGAATCCATTCTCCATCTTTGCGAGTAGTCGAAGCCGTATGGTGATGATTATGTTCAAACAATCGTCTTTTCAGGTCAGACGTAACGCCGAAGTATAACTCCTGCGTTCGATCATGCTGAATAACATACATAATCCACATGACTTCAATACTACTCCAAAGCCAAAAGTAGGGCGGGAAGGTTGCCGGATCACTATCACCGACTTTCGTCTCTGCTCGACCTGTAAGTCTCACAGTCAG
>CAZAUW010000023.1:0-9629 GCA_964488295.1 uncultured Candidatus Peribacteria bacterium | reverse complement strand
AGTCGCGGGCTCCATCACTTTGCATCATCTAACAGCCACTGTGCGTCATCAAGCCCCTGTGCGACGCGCTGATCCTCTCTTCCCTTATTCACCACCAGTACGGGCACGGATGTGCCGCCGCCGGTCAACTGCTGCATTTCTTCCAGGTCCTGCTCCGAGAGAGTCACGTCGTGGTTGAGGTAAGAGATCCCGCGGTCCTGCAACACCCCTTTGAGCTGTCTGCAGTAGCCGCATGTGGGAGTCGTGTAGAGATCGAATGTACGCATAGGTTAAGGTGGGGAAACGCTGGATCGTAGGGGCGCATATGAACGGGCTTGTCATCTGTACTCTGACTTTCTAAACGAGAAATTTACAACCAGATATGCAATGCTCTGCCGATGTAGTCGACGACAACGTAGAGAAAGAACACGTATCCTGCGACTGCTCCGATGAACGTGAGGAGGATAATATTGATAATTTCGTTGCGACGCCGCCTGGCCTGATCGAGCGTGCAGACGCCCTGACGGCGAAAGTAGAGGATGAGGCTCGCGGCGAGGAGCACGAGCCCGATCGCGCGAAAAACCCACTTGTAATTGCCGTAGAGCGTACCGGCGAGCGATCCCGCGAAACTTGCCGTGCTCAGGCCCAAGAGAACGAGGATGACCGGACTCAGGCAGCACAGTGAGGCGGCCAGGACGGGCATGCCGATGACCGTGAGCATCTCTCTGGTTTTCATGGGGAGAAGAACGCGGGGAAAACGAATGCGAACGCGGCGGCACCGGGTACTTCCTTGTCGTCCTCAAAGAGCCGCACTGCCCGGAGGCGGGCGTCCCATCGTGCTTCTAGGGTGCGGCCACCCGCGACCTGCGTCATTCTCCCCTTCCGCTGCACCTCCTTCCAGGGGAAATGAACCGCGAGACCGGAAAACTGATTGCGCGGCATCTCACTATTCGCTTGCCAGTAGATGCTCTCGATATCCTTGGGCGAACCTGAAACATGATCGGTGTTTCTGACTGGAAACACCAGCTCGTCACTCGTGTAGTAGCTGCCGTAGGGGTAGCGGAAGTAATCGCGGTCGTAGCCTGTGTTCGGCGAGAGCACTTGCGTCCCCGGGTGCAGCGCCTTCCACAGACCGAGGGTTGTCCGTACGGCCGGATAACGCTTCAAACTCTCGTTCACATGCGGCCCCACGACTCCCATCCCCCACGGCTGGCTCCAGAGCGTACCCGTCAGGCGGTCGTACATCACCAGACAAGATTGGAAGAGCTTGCCGCTGACACCGAAGGTGGTTTCCTTCCCGTCCATCCTCCGGTCAAACACGATCCCCGTTTCGCAGAGCGGACAGTACGTCACGCTCACGGGAACGCCGCCCACCGTGTCATTGACGATCTCATGCCAATTGAGGATGCCGTATGGGTAGGCCTTCGCTTCGCCATTGATGAGCACGCCGAGCACCATTTCATCGTCCTTCAAGGGTGTCTGCGACGGCGCATCGAATGGAGGTTGCTCGAGAGCGGGAATACCGTCTTTCGGCGGCCCGCCCGGCAGCAAATCATCGAGATTGATGCGTGCTTGCGCGGTATGCAGCGACGTCACGTCCTTGTCGTACCCGGGGAGCAGCGGGTTATTCTCCACGGTTCCGTAGCCCCAGAGGCGCGTAAGCCTGAGCTTCACATCATCCCAATTGCGGGCAAGAGAAATGAGGATCAGCAGGAAGACCAGAAACAGAGAAAGCCAGAGAAAGCGAGACGTGCGCTGCATATCGGCAAAAAGAGGGGCCACTGGCCCCCCGTCTTCACATCTTCTTTGATGCAGCACAGGCGCTGCACATGCCGCTGCACGCTCCTTCTTTGGAGGAGCAGACTTGGCCTTTGGCCCCGCAGTTCTCGCATGAGCCATCTTTCATTGCGGCTCCGCAGCCGGGACAGGTACCGTTACCCATAGAATGAATGGGAAGGAAATAAAAGAAGAATGATCAGAAGTTCGTAATGTAACTTGGAAGGTACGGAAGCAACGCGGCCTCGAGTTTCTGGAAGAGACCGAGGGCGAGCAGGGCCGCCGTGAGGATGAGAATCCAACCGAAGGCCTGCTTGATGCCTTCCGTGTGCTCTTGGAGGAACCGGCGGCCCGACAACGCCCGCTGCCCGCCGTAGGCGATGGCGAGCATGGGGGCTCCCGCGCCGAGCGCGTAGACCAGGAGGAGGAAGAAGCTGGCAACGGCGCTCTGAGTGGAGGCGGCAAGGGCCAGGATGGACGCGAGGACAGGTCCCGCGCACGGAGCCCACACCACACCGAGGCTGCTCCCGACGGCGAATGCCTGCAGCGCCGACTCACTGCCCGTCTGCCTCGGTGCGAGGCGGCAACACTCCAGTGTCTTCGCTGCGAAGCGTGCGAAGGCGAGTTGGAGGGGTTTGACGACGATCACGAGCCCCATGAATCCGAGCAGGGCGATGGCGATTGTCTCGAGCGTGTGCTTCCCAAGGCCGATGACGCTGCCGATGCTCCCGAAGAGCACCCCCAGGAGGGAGAATGTGAACGCGAGTCCGAGCACCATGAACACCGGATAGAGACGGTTCTTCTTGAGCGCTGACCCGAGGATGATGGGAAGGATCGGGAGGACGCAGGGCGAGGTGACCGTGATGAACCCTGCGAAGAAGGCAAAAGGGAAACTCGCGCTCAACATCAGGATTGGAGGAACGCCGCAACTTGCCCCGTGGTGAGCGGCCCCGGGCCGAGAGTGCCGACCTTCTGCTGAGAGCTGCCCTTCACTTTCACGAGCGTCGATTGCGAGGACACGCCAAATTGGTCTTCCAGTGCCGTCTCGGTGTCGTAATCGGCGATGAAGCCGACGACATTGGCATCGTGTGTACTGTCAAATGCGGCCTGGATGCGCGGAGCATTCGCCTTGCAGATGGGGCACCAGTTGGCGTGGAAGTCGATGACAACAATCTTGCCGTCTGCGAGCGCCTGTCTGTAGGACGATGCGGAGTACGGCTGAATGGCGCCGGCATGGTATGGCGACGGCTCTTGTGGGGCAGGTTTGGCGGAGTGCGTCAGAGGAACTCCGGCGAGAGAACTGGAAGCGTACGCACTGCTTTCCTGCGCGGGCAGGGAGGCGGAGTAACTGCTCTGCTCTAATGTCGGGCCTCCGGTCTGATTGCCGCTGCATGCCGCAAGCAGCAAGAGAGGAATCGTGCCGACGATGAGAGAACGTTTCTTCATCGTGAGAGAGAATAGCCATTATTTCATGTCCATCATCCGTTCGAACATTGCTTTGCCCATCGCCGCGGCGTCGACGAACTGCCCGCGATGGTCCTCGAAGTAACCGCGAGGATCCGCGGTGCCGTCGGTCTGGACGACGTAGGCGACCGTTTTCATTCCCGTGCAGGTGACGAAGAACTGCTTGGTGGATGGAACGTAGTAGAGCGTCTCGGCGCGTTTGGGGTCGAACTTCAGGTCGGCATCGGTGATGCGCATCACGCGCTTCTTCATGGAGCCGGGAAAGAGACAGCGCAGGACCTTGCGCAGGGCGCCGGCATCCATATTGTGGCCGATCTGCGTGAGCATCGTCGCCTTTTGAGACGCAGAGAGTATCCGCAGATCATGACACGACTGTGTGAGGCCTTCTGTCATCATCATCTGGCTGGAGCCCGTCATTGCGTGGTCCGATTGCATCATCGTGTTACCCTCGGACATCGAGGATTGCTGCATCATCATGGAACCCGGATACGAAGCGGCAAGAACGAACGAGGGTAGGATCACGCCGAGGCCGAAGAGGAATGTGATGGAACGTGGAGTCATGGCAGAAAAAGAGGAAAGAAGAAAGAAGAGAAGAATGGTGAAAACGATGACGCAACTGTACCCACGGTCTGTCAGCTCCTCTGTAGCCTGCACTACAGCCCGTTTGGTATTTACCTGAGGGTGATATGCCCCTTCTCATCCACATGGATGTCTCCCTGCAGCTTCAGGAGCTTCAGTGTGCGTGTCACAGTCACCCGGTTGAGACCGGTGAGTTCGGCAATCTTCTCGTGCGAAAGAGTCAGGGGCGGGTCCTTCGAGAGCAGAGAGAATGGATTGCGTTTCTTGCGGCGATACCGCCTGAGCTCACCCAGCACCTTCTCCAGCGCGCTCCCCGTATCGAGCTTCAGCTTCTGCTCGTAATCGTGGAGACGGGAGGAGAGTTTCTTGAGCAGTCGCACGAGGACCTCCGGATGCTTCGCAATCACTTTCTGAAAGTCCTCCGGGGTGAGGATACAGATACGGCTGCCGGGCAACGCTTCGGCGAAGTGTGTGGCACCCTCGGCGTTGGGCAGGAAATTCCCGAAGATGCTGCCGGGTCCGAGGACGTCGAAGATCGTCCGCCTGCCGTCGCGGGAATGGAACAGAATGACTTCCCCTTCCTTGAGAATGAAGACATTGCGGTCGAGACCGTCGTGAGGGCTGTAGAGGTGCATCGGTGCGGTGCAGCGATGATCCTGCACGCTCTGCGCGATCCGCATGATCTCCATGTCGGGGATGCCTTCGAAGATGTCGATCTGCGAGATGTACCAGGCCTTTCCCGGATGGGCGTGATGCATAGTGATGCATTGTACCATGCCGTGCCCGCGGATACTCCGATGCCGGCTTCCGCCTGACACCATTTCCATCGCAGCTAAGCCGGATGGTAGCGACGGCTTCGTAATTTACAACGAGTAGGATACCTCTCAATGAGACACCCTCACGATTACAAAGTGAGAGTAACAGGAGTCAACGCCTCCTCCAGATACCTCGAAAGGGCGATTTAGAACAATCGTCGCGGGAGAAGAAGGACTACTCGAATCGAGCATGGGAAGAATGGTCTTGATTTCCTTCGATCGTTCACAGCCCAATCCAACTGCATCAGATCTCATGAAGGAGTTTCCCTTATTCTGTTCTATAAATTCGCGAAGTGGGGGGATGATGCCATCTGTAATTCTGAAGAAGACATATGTGGTCCATTTCGTACACGGATCACCATATCCCCCTTCATCGCATACCTTTTCGCGTATTGGATACCCTTGTAGCGTGAGGGTTCCTACGAAATCCCCGTTTTCAGTTTTATGAAACGGGCCTATATACGACTGTTCTGATCCAGCAAGGGATGACCTGGCAACGGACGACAAAGCAGACGAAATAGTATTTGTAGTGCTTCCTGTGGTCGGTTGTAGGGGTTCTTGAAGAATTTGCCGGCAAGCACCAAGGCAAAGGCTTACAAGGGTTACCGACGTGATCCAGAAGAGCTTTCGCATACAATACTAATGGAACGTAAATTGCAAAGCGTTTATGGTGCCGTGGAGAGGACTCCCTTCGGCTCGCTGCGCTCGCTCAGGATGAACTTCTCGTCCTCTCCATTCGCGGATAATCCTATTCTACGAACCATTGTGTCGTTTTTGGATTCTGGTGCCCAGAAGAGGACTCGAACCTCCACATCCTTGCGGATACCAGCCCCTCAAGCTGGCGCGTCTACCAATTCCGCCATCTGGGCAAGAACCAATGAAAGAAAGGATCAGAGAATAGGAATATCTACGAGCGGTCATGAGCCCAGACGAATGGCCGCCATCTGGGCAAGAACCAATGAAAGAAAGATCTGAAAGCACAGATGTCTGCAACGGTCCTGAGCCAGGTCGAAGGGCCACCACCACGGCAAGTGCCTACAACAAAATCAGGGCTTGGGGAGTGTAGCAAGGAGGTGCGGGCTGGCAACTCCTTATTCAAGGGGCCGACAGCAAGGATGCGCGGCGATACGGACGCTAAAAAAACTTCCGCAGCGTCTGGCGCATCATGTCCGCCTGCCGCAGGTTCCTCCAGACCGTCAGCTTGTAGGGGGCGCGCATTGTGAAGATGTCGACGAAGAGGTCGTGATTGAAGTGCCGCATGTCATGTACCCGGTCGAAGAAGAACGCAAACCGCTTGCTCACTTTCTCGGGCAGGATGGATTCGAGGATGTACTCGTCGTAGACATTCAGGTTGTAGCCGTCCCTGGGGAACGGCGGGTCGCCGGCCGTCACGGCCGGAAACACTTCGCTGATCCTCTTGGCGCCTTCTTTATCCAGAAAGGTGTTGCCGCCAAACACCCAGTGGCAATCGATCCCCGCTTCCTTGAGCTGCTTATAAAAACTGATTTCCTCGGCGTTGCGACCCAGCTGCCACCAGGCATGGGAATAGTACTTGTAGAGCGTCTTTTGCTGCAGCACGCGGTAGAGCGACACGAGGACGTGGTTCCACTTGGCTTCCACATCCAGGAGCGAATGGGCCGTGTAGGTTTTCTTCTGCCCGGGCCGCAGGGGGAACTCGTCCGTGCGCTGCTGCACGCGCTTGGCGCGCCCGGCAATGAACTCCACGTACGACACCCACATCAGGTTCACCGACAGCTTCCCCTGGCTCTTGATGAGGATCTGGGCGTCCACCATGCGGGTAATGACGCGGTAGAGCTGCGCGAGGGAAACATCGATTTTTAATTTCTTGCGCAGCATCTCATGCAGCTGCGCCACCGTGACCTGCGGGTAGACCGCGGTCATCTCGATGACGGCGCTGTAGACGGGGTGGATGGGATCGAGCGTGAACATGATTCTCAGGATAGTGAAATTCTCATATATTGCAAAAAATAGGACTATAACACATCCATTACTTGATTTGAGAAGTTTTACGAATATCATTCGCACATGCGTCTTCGCATTTTCCCACTTCCTGTGACCCATGATCTTACAACTGCAGTAGCGGCGGAGCGCTTCGCCGACATTGCGCAGACCATGGGCGGCACACGCTGCGGGTCACTCATGCGGAGCCGTACAGTTTCTTACTTCTTTCCCCTCTCTCGTATGAAGAAACTCCTCTCATTTCTGACGGGCGTCACGCTCGCCCTCTCGGTCGCGTCGGCCTCTGCCGCCTCCACGCAGATGAACGGCGCGATGAAGATGAAATCCGGCGTGATGGTCGGCGGCGCCCTCATGACGCCTGACCTGAACATCGTGCAGAACGCGATGCACGCCAAGACTGTCACCACCCTCGTGGCCGCGGTGAAGGCCGCGGGCCTGGTGGATACCTTGAGCGGCCCCGGGCCCTTCACCGTCTTCGCTCCCACGAACGCCGCCTTCAAGAAACTCCCCAAAGGCACGGTGGATATGCTCCTCAAACCCGGGAACAAAGACCAACTGGTCTCCATCCTCACCTACCATGTGGTGCCGGGCGCGCTCAAGGCATCTGACCTCAAAAACGGCATGGTGCTCACGACCGTGGAAGGCGCCACGCTCAAGGTGAAGAAAAGCGGCTCGAGCATCTGGATCAACAACGCCAAGATCGAGATCAAGGACGTCATCTCCAGTAACGGCGTCACCCACGTGATCAACACCGTCCTGATGCCACCCAAGGACAACGGCATGATGAAGCATAGTGACTCGATGGTGCAGAAGGGCGTGATGGTCGGCGGCGCCCTCATGACGCCTGACCTGAACATCGTGCAGAACGCGATGCACGCCGGCAACGTGACGACCCTCGTCGTGGCCGTGAAAGCGGCGGGATTGGTGGATACGTTGAGCGGCCCGGGACCCTTCACCGTCTTTGCCCCCACCAATGACGCTTTCGCCAAGCTGCCGGCAGGCACCGTGGATAGCCTCCTCAAGCCCGAGAACAAGAATTCGCTCGTGACGGTCCTCACCTACCACGTGGTGCCCGGAGCGTACAGGAGCAGCGACCTGAAAGACGGCATGACGCTCAAGACCGTGGCCGGGGAAACCCTCATGATCAATGTGAAGAGCGGCAAGGTGTGGGTGAACGGCTCGGCGATGGTGCAGACCGCCGACGTGATCTCGAGTAACGGCGTCACCCACGTGATCGATACCGTCTGATGCCGAAGTAATGATAGAATGACCCGGTGAAACAAGGGCGGCCTCGCGCCGCCCCTTTCCCTTCCTCCTTGTATGAAACGTTCTCTCGCCCTCACAGGCCTCCTCATCCTCCTGACAGGTTGCGCTTCGCAGACGGTGCCATCCACGTCGTCCATCTCTTCGGAGTCATCTGTTTCCGCCACCCACGATGCATCCTCCGATTCTTCTGATTCCCCTGCCCGACATAGTCCGCCAGTGGCGGACGAAGGCGGGTCTGATTCCTCTCCAGAGCGCCCGCAGAAGAAGACCGATCAACCGGCGCCATGGAACTACGGCGACGCGATGAAGCACCTGCCCAAGACCGAAGCGCAGTGGAAGACCATCCTCACCGATGACCAGTACGCCGTGCTGTGGCAGGCGGGCACGGAGCAGCCCTTCACGAGTCCCCTCCTGAATGAACACCGCAAAGGGACCTTTGTGAGCGCCGATTGCGGCGAGCCCGTGTTCCGCTCGGAGCAGAAGTTCGACTCCGGCACAGGCTGGCCAAGCTTCTGGGCGCCGATCTCCAGGGACGCCGTTGTCGAACGGACGGATACGTCGGCGGGAATGGTGCGTAGGGAGGTCTTAAGCCGGTGCGGCGGACACCTGGGGCACGTGTTCACCGACGGCCCCCAGCCGACGGGCCTTCGCTACTGCATCAACGGTCTGGCACTGAAGTTCATCCCCCGATCCGGGGCAGTGAAACGCAGTGCTCACTTGATAACCACCGTGTACTCGCGCGTGTCGGCGGGCGGGACGCCTTTCTCCCACGGGCGGGCGTAGGCGAACGTGATGGTGGTGGTTCCCTTCTTGAGCGGGCGGAAGGTGAACTCCTGCTCGCCCGGCACACCCACCTTGCCGTTGGTATTCACGGGACTGATGTAGCGGCTGCCGAGGAGCGTGAGTCTTGCCTTGTCGTAGCGGGTACTCCAGTTGTAGCCGGTGGTGGCGTTGCTGGCCAGCCGGATGCTGAAGCGCACACCGACCCTGGCATTGACGGTGGATACGGGCGACGAAGCCGGAGGCGCGCCGTTGCCCGCAGGCTGGCCCTGGAGCACCGGTGCGGATGATGAAGACGGGGAAGTCGTGCCGGGCAAACCGCCGGCGCCGGCGGCAAGGAGCAGGGACGTGAGCAAGACCGGGGGCAGGAGTTTTTTCATGGGGGGCGGGGAAGAATACGCATAACGATAGTCTCCCCCACGACGATGAACAAATGACTTTCGTAGGGAAACGTTCAAACGACCATTCCCCTGCGGGAAAAAAGGCCATACACTGGTGCCTTCGGGAATTCTATGGATCAGCACACACACCGCCATCTGCAACGCTTCCACGACCTGGGGCTTGATCCCAAGTTTCTGTCCATCCTGGAAAAGAAAAATTTCTCGACCCCCACGCCCATCCAGCACCAGGCGATTCCGCCGCTCCTCAGTGGGAAGGATGTAGTTGGCATCGCACAGACGGGCACCGGGAAGACCCTCGCCTTTGCTCTGCCGATGCTGCAGAAATTGTCGAAGGAACATGGCCGGGGGCTCATCCTCGTGCCCACGCGCGAGCTCGCGCTGCAGGTGGAACAGACACTGCTGCTCCTGGCTCCGGCCGCCGGCATCCGCACGGCGGTCTTCATCGGCGGGGCATCGATGAACCGGCAGCGCGAGATGCTCAGGATGAACCCGCGAATCCTGGTAGCGACGCCGGGCCGGCTCAACGACCACCTGGAGCAGGGTACCGTGACGCTCAAAGAGGTGACTGTGCTGGTGCTCGACGAGGCCG
>CAZAUW010000022.1:7330-9925 GCA_964488295.1 uncultured Candidatus Peribacteria bacterium | reverse complement strand
TGGCGGGGCCGGGGCGCTGGGCGAGCACAAAGACCGTGGGATTTTCGATGAGGCCGTTGAGGGAGAGCGTCTCGCTCATCAGGTCGAAACCGCCGCCGGACGTGGCGGTGAGTGCACGCGCGCCCATGTACATGGCGCCGCTCGCCATCTGCGCCGCCGTGATCTCGTCTTCCGCCTGCTTGACCACCATCCCCGTCTTATTCTGCAGGTCGGCGACGAAGGAGAGTAAGGGGCTACTGGGAGTCATCGGGTAGCCGGCGTACAGGCACACCCCGGCGTGGACAGCGCCAAGCCCCATCGCCTGGCTGCCGGTGATGAGCAGTTGGTCCTTCCACCGCGCATCGGGCTTGGGGAACGGGACCGACAGGGATGGGAAATCCTTCTGGCGCACCGCGAAGCCTTCCTCAATGCACTGCATGTTGGCCTCGAGCAGGTCTTTCTTCTTCGCGAATTTCTCACCCACCAACTTCCGCAGCAACTCCTTCTCCTGCCCGCACGCCGACCACGCGAACGCCGCGATGAGCACGTTCCCCAGGATCGGCTTGGCCTTGAGCCGTTTGAGCACGTCGTCCACCGGCAGGTACATCACCGAAATGTTCTTTTTTTTGAGCATCGCCTCATCCTCCTTTGCAAATTTCCAGTCGTCCGTGGAGTGGACGATGAAGCCGCCCTCCTTCAGGTCTCCAAGATTCAACTCCAACCCATGGTGGTTGAGCGTGATGAGTACGTTCACGTGTGTTTCCGTACTCTCGATCCGCTCGTCGCCGCAATCGAGCTGATAGCTCGCGTGGCCACCCTTGATGAGCGACGGATACTCGCGGTAGCCGAACACGCAGTAGCCGGAGCGCTTGAGGCCCTTGGCGAGGATCTCGCCGATCGAGTTGATGCCTTGCCCCGAGGCGCCGACGATTTTCAGTGATATTCGAGACACGTATCTGGAAGTAATGAGTGAAATGAATAAGGACTTCGGAATTAGGACTTCGGACTTCGGGCTTTTTTCTTTCCGATGTCCGATGTCCGTCCGATGTCCATACAAGACTGACCTAATGCAACCGCCCATTCCTCGATCATCTTCTCCTGCCCATACGGCTCATTCACCACTTTGAGCGTCTCGTCCAGTTGCTTGCCATGATGGGTTTTCACGAAGTCCTCCAGGAAGACCGCCGCATTCGCCGTGTAGCGGTAACGGTCATCCCCCAAGGCGACCAGCGCAACCATTTTCCCCCGCAAATCCGCGGCCTTCGCCCGATTGAGGAGAAGATGGTACATGTGCGGATTGAGCTGGCCCTCCACGTTGCCCGTATTCCACGTGCTCGAAGCAAGCAACAGGACATCGCCGCGCAGTAAGTCCTCGGGCTGTACCGCCTCGGCCCGCTGCATCTCCACCGTCACGCCCGCCTTCTCCAACACTCCCTGCACGAGGGTCGCCACATACTCCGTATGACCGCTCGTGGATGCGTAGATGATGTGGAGCGAAGCGGAACCCGGCGCAGCCACCCCAGACCCAACCTTTGCGGAAGCGGATGTGCGCGGAGATGGAGAGTCGGGCGAAGTCGGGTGGAGTGAGGACACGAGGGTATCCTATCACCTTATTTCCACCGCTTGTAGATGTCCTTGCGGAAACCTACGTCTTTAATACTGTTTTCTCCCCCTAGTCGGCGCTCAAAGATAATTCGCACATTCCTTACTCTGCATCTGTATGTATCCTGAAAACCATGAAGTGGCTTGACGTCTAACTTTTCAAGTTGGTCTGAGAGGATCAGTGAGGCTGCATGGATCATTTGACGGCGCAGATCCGTATTAATTTGCCGGAGGAACTTCTCCCATCGATTCATTTCTTTTTGCGAGAACCCTTCATTTTCGCCTCACTCTTACGGATTTTTGCATCTGCTTCCTTCAAACGTTTTACAAGTTCACTGGCGGGTATTCCATAGGGAAAGTGGAGGCCAAAACTGCCGTCCGGCTCTTCATAGTAGATGATCCTCTCTTTAGGCCTCTTTTGTTGGGGAAAAATCGGGCGTATGACCAGTTCATCGTCCGATATGTTTACGGTAAAAATCTTTGTCGGATGTTTTTCGCGCCATTCCTTTGGCAGAGTCACCGCCCCTTTCCCCCAAAGATTTAATGTCTTCGTAGTCATAGAAATACTAGGAATACCAGTAATACTGGTAATTCTACTCTTCAGAAGGGAAAAGACAAGGGAAAAAACTGCTCAACAAGCTATACATTGACTTGAAAAAAAAGAACGGTAAGATACCGGCGTGATCCATTGTACGCTCAACGCCGCTTACGCCGCCGTGGCCCCATCCGGGGATAGGGTGCGTTGAGCCAAATATTTGCAACTATTACGCCACCCTTTCCTCGGAGGAAAGGGCATTTTTTCGTTCCTTCACAACATCACATCTGCCGCTCGGACCTGCTCCCAACGTGGGAGCAGGTCTTGAGTGGCCTCAAACTGGAGAAATGCATGTCCAAGATCCGTTCGTTGATGGAAGACTTGGTAAGACTGCATCGTTCCGTCGCAAGACAAGACATCCATTTGCGGGTGGAGCTCCTGTGGGACCGGCGGAGGCTCGACCGGCGTCGTAGCCAGGC
>CAZAUW010000022.1:0-7320 GCA_964488295.1 uncultured Candidatus Peribacteria bacterium | reverse complement strand
TTTGCGGTTGAGTTTCCTATAGGAGACCGTTGCAGCACTGGACCCCTACCTACCAAAAGGCATCTTCGATTCGACCGCATGTCAGCAGGCTGGCCTGCTGGCGAACCTGCGGGCACACGCGGATTGCTGCGATCCCATCTTCGTGAAACTTATTCTCACGATAGATGAGATTACCCCGCTTGAGCCGCATCTCTCGTCCGAGCAGCTGGCAACTCTCGAACGCACAATTCTCGCGCAAATCAGGAATGTGCAGCGAAGCTTGGAAAATTGAGGCCACAGTCCAGCCCCGTACCACTCATAACGAGCGGTACGGGGCGCCTTTCGGCAAGTGCAGAATAGCCCGAAATCTGCTACACTGTAAGGAAATGTCGCTTCTGAACCCCGCCTCCGTGGCAGTGATCGGCGCGTCGAGTGATCCCGGCAAGCTCGGGCACAGCGTGCTGCAGAATGTCATCACGCAAGGCTACCGGGGCGCGATCTACCCCGTGAACCCCAAGGGCGGCGAGATACTCGGGAAAAAGACGTATCCGGCCGTCGCCGACATTCCCGAATCGCCCGAGATGGCCGTGGTGGTCACCCCCGCCGCGACGGTGAACGCATTGGCCGAAGAATGCGGCAAGAAGGGGGTGAAGACGCTCGTAGTGATCAGCGCGGGCTTTGGCGAACTGGGAACGGACGAAGGGAAGAAGCGCGAACAGGAATTGGTGGAGACGGCGAAGAAGTACGGGATGCAGCTCCTGGGCCCCAATTGCCTGGGATTCATGCGCCCGTCAATCGGACTCAACGCGTCATTCGCAAAGAACTTGAAAGACAAAGGCGCCGTGGCGCTCCTCAGTCAATCCGGTGCGCTGGCCGTGGGCATCATGGATGCGGCATCCGACATGCATCTGGCCTTCTCGACGCTCATCAGCATGGGCAACAAAGCGATGATGGACGAGTGCGATTTTCTGGAAATCTGCGAGGACGATCCTGAGACGACCGTGATCGGCCTGTACCTCGAGAGCATCAAAGACGGCCGAAGGTTTTTGGACGTGGCAGCGCGCCTGGCGCAGAAGAAGCGCCTGGTCCTCATCAAGTCGGGCGTCTCCACGCGCGGCGGGAGCGCGGTGTCATCCCACACGGGGGCACTCGCCGGGTCCGACAGCGCGATTGATGCTGCATGCAAGCAGGCCGGCATCCGTCGCGCCAAGACATCCGGGGACTTCGTGAGTTTGCTCAGGGTGCTCTCGTCGCAACCGCCTCTCCTCTCGCCAAATGTCGCCGTCATCACCAATGCCGGCGGCCCCGGCATCCTGGCTACCGACGCCGCGGAGCGCGAGGGATTGATCCTCTCGTCGCTATCGCCCGTACTAGAACAAAAACTGAAGGCGGTTCTCCCGCCCGCCGCGAGCGTGCGTAATCCGATCGACGTGCTGGGCGACGCGCTCGCCGATCGCTACGCGGCGGCCTTGGAGATCACAGCCGAGGATCCGGGTGTCGACGGGCTCATGGTGACGCTCACGCCCCAGGTGATGACGCCATGCCTGGAAATCGCGCGGACAATCATTGCATGCGGGAAGAGTCATCCGTTGATCCCGATCGTGACCAGCTTCATGGGCTCCGATTCGGTGCGCGAAGCGGTTGAGTTGCTCGGGAAGAACGGCGTGACGAATTTTTCCACCCCCGAGGCGGCGATGCGGGGGTTGGCCTCACTACAAGCGAGAAAGCTGTCAGCGATCAGCGATCAGCGATCAGCTTCATCGGGAAAAAAAGCAAAAGCGCAGGCGTTGGTGATGAATCAAAAAGGGTTGCTAGCGGAAAAACTGACAAGCGAACTCCTTGCTCTCTATAACCTTCCAACGCTCAAGCAGGCCATTGCGACAACGGAGGATGAAGCCGCGAAACTCGCAAGCTCGATCGGCTATCCGCTCGTCGCCAAAATCAGCTCGCCCGACATTCTCCACAAGACCGACATCGGCGGCGTGCGGGCGAATCTGCGGTCGGCAGACGACGTGCGGACGGCGTTCGGCGAGATCATGACCAACGCCAGGAACCGGATGCCGGAGGCGACGATCCGCGGCGTGCTCCTCCAGGAGTTTCTGCCCGCCGGCGACGAATTCATCGTGGGAGCGCTCGCCGATCCGAATTTCGGGCATGTGGTGATGACGGGCCTGGGAGGCATCTACACGGAACTCTTTCGCGACGTCTCGTTCCGCATCGCCCCCGTGAGCAGCGAAACGTCATACGACATGCTCCAGGAATTGAAAGCCTGGAAGTTGCTCCTCGGCATGCGCGGCAAGAAGCAGGCGGACATTGATGCGCTGGCTCGGGTGATTACCCGGGTGTCGCAGCTCGTGGCCGATTGCCCGCAGATCAAAGAACTCGACTTAAATCCGGTGATCGTCAAGGAAGACACCGTGGTGATTGCGGATGCGAAGGTGATTGTGGAGTGACACAGCGGTTGCTGATCTATTTTTTCGTAGGGGCGTGACAACTTGTTGTGAGCTTGCCGAACCATGTCACGCCCCTACGAAAAACTGATACTCTGGTGCGGCATGACCGTCACCATCCTCGTCCCCACCTACGAACCGGATCCGCGGCATCTCAAAGAAGCGCTCGAGAGCGTACTGCGGCAGAGCTTCACCGATTGGGAGCTTTACATCCACGACGATTGCTCGCACGCGGACGTGCACACGATGGTACAGCCGTACTTGTCCGATCCCCGCGTCCATTTCGCGCGGAGCGGGAAAAACCTGGGCATCGGAGGGAACTGGAACGCATGTCTGCGTCTGGGTTACGGGGAATTCATCCAATTCCTCTTTCAGGATGACGTGTGGGAGTGGCGGTACCTGGAACAATCCATAGACGCACTGATGGGCAATGTAGGAACGGGGTTCTCGGCGGCAAAACATGGGTACATCGTGGAAGGCGACGAGGCGTTCTGTGCAAAGAAACAGGAGGTCTACGACGGGTATGAGCGGGAATCCTCAGCCTTTCGGCGTCCGGGAGTACACGGCGGGCTGGAAACGCTCTCACGGTGGCTTGACCAGGGACTCCATCCCAACGTGATCGGCGAACCGAGCTTCGTGATGCTGCGGCGGTCGCTCGTGGAGGAATGCGGGTTTTTTGACGAATCCATGCCCCAGGCATTGGACATGGAGTACTGGACCCGTCGCTTACCGCGCGCGTCATGGGTGTACCTTCCCGGGTATCTCGGTTCGTTCCGTGTGCATCAATCCGGCGCGAGCGCGCGTAATCAGCTGGCGGGCCACGGCTTGCTCGATCGCCTACGGATCATCGAATCGCTCACCCACCGCCTCCCAACCGGAGAGTTGCGGCGCAAAGCGGCGGAGACGTTGCGCGAACAGTTGCGCGCAATGGTGGGCAAGTACCGCCTGCGCAAACGCACCGAGCCATCGGCCCAAGGAGTGAGCAAAACCGCCCTTCTTGCGTTTTTCCTGCGTCATCCATTATTGGTACTCCAAACGATGTGGGACCTGGCGCGGATACAGAAAGCGCGATGAGGTGTATGGGTGTAACGGTCTAAGTATATCGGTCCTGGGCATTCTGAAAACAATCCAAGATCACACTTGCACCGATAAACCAATACACCGATATATCCATATACCCCGGCTTCTTTGACATACCCCCCAAACCCTCATACCCTACAAAACGATTTTGCATCGTTCCTCCGCCCCACCATGAAACTCAAGCGATTGTTCCAACGCGCCGTGGAAATCGGCATCGCCGCCGACCCGCAGAGCAGGAAACAGATAGAGAAGAGGCTCAAGAAATACGCCGAGAAGGCCAAGAAGCTCGAAGGCAAGGAGAAGGAGTACTTCGACATGGAGCGCACATGGAACCCGTACGGCGATTCGCGCATCCTGCACGGCACGGGCGAGGAGGAAGTGCGTACGCTGATGGTGGGCATTGATATCGAGACCCAGGAGCTCCTGCTCGCCGACCGCCTGCGCGAGCAGGGCGAGAAGATCGACGCGGTGTTCGTGCACCATCCCGAGGGCCGGGGGCTGGCCGACCTGGACAAGGTGATGGATATCCAGATAGACGTGCTGCACGGGGTCGGCGTGCCGGTGAATATCTCCGAGGGGTACTTGAAGCCGCGCATGGACCGCATCTGGCGCGCCATCCATCCCGATAACCTCTTCCGTGCCGTGCGCGCCGCGGAACTGCTCGGCTTCCCGATGTTCTGCGCCCACACCATCACCGACAACCTCGTGTGGCGCTTTGTGGAGAAGACCGTCTGCACCAAGGAATTCGACGACCTGCAGCCCATCGCCACAGCGCTTCACGCCATCCCCGAGTACGGCCAGTCCGCCAGGCTCGGGAAACCGCCCATCATCGGGAACGGCTCGCCGTCGTCGCGCCCGGGCAAGGTGGTGGCCACGGAATTCACCGGCGGCACCAACGGGCCGGAGGAATTTTTGGAGGCGCAGGCCAAGGCGGGGGTGGGCACCATCCTCACGATGCACGCCACCGAAAAGACCCTGGACGAGGCCAAGAAGCACCACGTGCACATGATCCAGTGCAGCCATATGGCATCCGACGCAATCGGCGTGAACCTGCTGCTCGACCAACTGAGCAAGGAGGAGAAGAAACTCAAGACGATTGACGTGTCGGGGTTTGTACGGGTGAAGCGCAAGTAGGATGAATCGTAATAATGGAGTACCGGAGCACTGGAGTACTGAAAAAGACGGTATTCCAGTATTCTGTTATTCCAGTATTCTATCGCTATGGCCGCCAAGCGTCGCAAAACACTCGCGGGACTCATCATGGAATCCTGGAGGTTCTACCGCAGGCAACCAGTGCTCAACCTTATCGTCCTGTGGCTCTGGATCGTGCCGTCGCTCGTGAGCGATTTCCTGCCCACATTCCTCAGGCAGCATACGGCTTTTGAGACAACGGGGCTGATGAATACCCTCATCGGGGCGCTGCAGGTGCTCCAGGTGGCCGCGGGCGTGTGGGGGGCGGCCGCAGTGCTGCTCCTGGCCCGGCGCATGATCGGCAACCGCGCGGGCAGGCCCCGCACGTCGCTGCGCTCTTCAGTGGGCGATGCCACGCCGCTCATCCTGCCGCTTTTCTTCACGTCACTGCTGCGCTTGAGCGGCTTCGTGTACTGGAGCCTGCTCTTCTTCATCCCCGCCATCCTATTGCTGCTCACGGTTCCGTCACTCTCTGCGACAATCCCGGAGCTTTCGCAGGCATTGGTAACGGAGAATGGCCGGCTGGCGCTCCATGCCATCGCACGGCCTGAATTCCTGCTCCTCACTCCGCTGCTGCTGGGAGTCGTTATCTACGGAATCCGCACCGTGTTCTATCCCATCGCATTGGTGGCGCAGGATGAACGCTACCGCGCGGCATTGCGGCGGAGCAAACACCTGGTACGCGGGAACTTCTGGCGCGTGACGGGTGCTTTGCTGCTCTTTGCATGCGTCTTCCTGCTCCCGGCCTTCCTCGTGAGCATCTTGGCCGATTTGGCGTTCCCAGGCTCTGCACTCACATTGGTACCCGTTGTGATCTCCTACGTGGCGGGCGCGTACGCGTCGCTCTTCTACGTGCTGGCGTTGACTTTGCTCTACGGCCGCCTGCGCGATGAACGCAAAGAACGCGTGGAGGAGGTGGAGGGGTGAACTCTAGATCTGATAGGATTCTTTTCCAGAGCAAGGGTGGCATGCCCCACGGTTGAATAATCAGAAGGCAATCCCCAGTTTTTTTTCATAATCAATATCATACTTCCTGTAGTCCGTTGTCAGTTCTTCCCCCGCCAAAATATCTCTCCCTGCAATAACAATTCCCTCCTCAGAATCATCATCAATAACATTGGGTTGATCGGAGTGATTCAGAAATCTGGCATCATCGAAACATAGTATGTAATTTCCTTCTTTTGAATGATAACAGTAATGCAAAAATGATGTTCTCGCGATGAGAGGAAGTGTTTCTATATCTTGTGGGTGAATTTTTAAGTCAAAACCATCTTTGAAGTCCCATATTTTTTCACCTGTCCTTATACATTCTTTTGCAAACAATCCAATCCCCTGAATTTGACTTGGCGCAATGAATGTCTTGACCAAAAGCATAAAAAATATTTGGACGCTTTACGAAGAGGAAATGATCGCAGGAAAAACTAAGCGAGTGTGACAAGAATCAAAGAACCAATCAACATAAGTACTGCTCCGAACCAAAAAAAGATATTAAACCTGCCGCCAAAAACCAGAAAAGAAAAAATGATGACAAATAACGGATAACTGATCTCAAAAAGTGACGCCAGAGATGCACCCAATGCCTTGATACCCGACAATATAAAAAATCCAGCAAACAATGCCAGTAGTTGTGATACAAGTATTAAGTAGCCAGCATCTTGTTTCAGATAAAGACCAGATTTTAGATCCCCATTGAGCATGACCAATGGCAATGTCACCACAACCGTGATGAGAGCATTGATGAGCAATAGCATCAGGGGCGAAGTATGCTGCAGAATCTTCTGATCAATCGTGTAAGCCAATCCCCAGGTAATTGCGGCTAAAATGGCATAGAAAAAACCAATTGTGGATTGCATATTTGAATTCTAACAGCTTTCACTCTATCGACACCAATTTTTTGAAAAGTAATCAATAATGATTGGCATATACACAAAAACACCTATGGTCTTCAACTTTCTGTCATAAATTACTATTGTTTCGGATATTTACAGAAAACAGTCAAGGCCTGAAAAAACATAGCTAGAATACTTTGTAGTACTTCTTAATAACGGTCACAAGAATAGTAAATAATGAAATTAGAGAGGTAAACCACAACCAAGGTATGAATTTCTCCTTTTGATCTTTATAGACACTTGTTACATCTTCGTCAATACCAAGCGCAGCAATAGATTTTCCCGCATTATCCTTAATCGGCGCATATGCAGATATATCTGTGCCCCATTGATCAGTTTCAAAATCAGCATAGACCGGATGGCTCATACCTTCATACATCATCGTATGTGAATCGCTATCGTAATAAAAAATACCGGGTGCTACATTTGAGTCTTGTTGATCGACAATTCCATCTCCATTTTCATCTTTGCTGATGAAAGCCAGGTTATAGTTTGAATCTGCAACTGCGACAAATTGCATCAGATTCGGTCCCTGCATCAGACGAATAACATACGCAAACTTAATATCCTTATTCTCATCCCTAACTTGGTTCAATTTCTTGAAAATCCTCTGATAGGCATCTTTGTGCATATCCCCGGCAATGTGCAGCTGATTCACATCATTCGCGCTGATATCGGGGGCGGCAGTGGCAGCGATGGACATCAGGCGTTGGCCTATCTCCTCTTTTGCA
>CAZAUW010000021.1:0-10064 GCA_964488295.1 uncultured Candidatus Peribacteria bacterium | reverse complement strand
CCGACTCGAGATGTATGTGATGGCATTGACAAGGAAAAGCAGGAAGACGGAAGTGCCCTTGATGCGTACAAAAAATTTCGTTCCCTAGAATTGATTCGGACAACTGCATTGGTTGGAGAAAACGTCCCGGTTCCCCGCGGAGACATCAACACTCTCAGTGATATTCTGGAGGGCCACCATCCCATGCGCCCGCCCGGTGGAGCGGCTTCCGAATTGGTGGAGATGTTCAGAGCGGTGGAAAAAAAATTCATTGCATTGTACGGACAAATGGATGCGGTTGCAGAAGGACTGCCGACCCCCCCCGGTTTTCTTCGTGATTTGCATGAATATCAAGTGGACATGTACACGTACAAGGAGCGCTGTTTCGATATGGTCGCCCCCCGGTTTGGAAAAAAAATCCTTGAGAGTGTCAATAAAGGAGCCGACGCAAAAGACCAGCTTTCCTTCTCGGGTGATGACTGGAAAGGGTTGCTGCACGAAGTATCGCGTCCGCTCGCCCCCCCTGGCTTGGATGGAAAGCATGATACAGAAACCGAATCGTATCTGAGAGCACAGTATGACGAAGTCACTCAGATGCAGAATTTCATCGTACAGTCGCTAAACGGCATCCAAACCGACCTGTGGAAGGGCAGGCAGGTGTCACCTGAACGCTGCAAGGAATTTTTGGGGGCCATGGTGGTGTTCCTGCTGCGCAGGGACGACTACGAGAATTTGGCGTGCCGTATTCCCGAGCAGCAAAACGAGACGCACCGTCTGTTGCATCTGGCCTTTTTTGGTGTGGGACTGCAGGCAGCGCAGACGATCTCACACACCATGTTTCCAAAGGAAAAGAAGCCGTTTTCCGTTCCGCCAGAGCGCGAGAAGGCATTCCGGGCACAGTACGACGCAATGAAAGAAAAATTTGTGGAGAAGGGCATTCCCGAGGCTGACCTTCCGTCGTATCGTGCGTTGATGGAGACGATGGAAGGGAGCTTTTGGAAAGAATTTGTGAATGGATTCAAAGATTTGCTGAACCCGATCGATTACATACTCTTCGCGTTCATCCTCTACTTCAGTCGTGACAAGACAAAAGCGTCGATGGAATTCCTCGGATGCGTATTCGCGCTCCAAGTGAGTTCAATCCCTATAGCCATCATTGAGCGATGGTGTTGGAAACAGGCATTGGCAGGCGATGTGATGATGCTTCGTGTCCTGCGGTCGCCCATGCCAGCAATGGCAAAATTTGCCATTGCTATTGGCGTGATGTTCGGATTGGGAAAACTCATCGACACCGTCTCGGAGAAAGTGTCCGATTGGATCCCGGCTGGACCGTTCAAGACCTTTATGGAAGGAGTGTTGAATACTCTTGGATTGGGGCCTGTGTTCGACATTGCAGGATGGGGATATCGTGAAGCATTCGGCGTCTATCCGGACGAGGAGAATGCATCGTTAGAATACCTCTCTGGCAAAACTGGAATCACTCCGACATTGCAACGCTCCATTTCCGATTGGAATCGATTGGTGGATCGCGGAATAAGCTTGGATCCGGGAGCTGCCAAGCTCTATGCGCTGGAAAAAATCGATGTGCCCCAGAATGGAGACATGCGACAGAGCGCTTGGGTGAGGCGTCAGGCAGCCCAGACGTTCGCTCAGGCATCGCAGTTGCTGCAGGAAGAGTATCGTTTTGCGGAAGCAATCAAGAAACGGCATGCGGAGAAGCAAGGCTCTTTCGGCAATTTTGATCCTAATTCCATTCCCAGGCTCGCGGCCAACATGCTTGATTCCACACTGCCAATGGACGATACAGTCACACTCGACCAGCGATTACTGCGCGCCCGTGACAATGCATTCGACACCCAAATCGATAACTCTCTTACAATGAATAATGCAGATAGGGCGCGGTTGCAACGACTCAGCCAGGAAGTCTCCTCATTCCAAAAATTTATGGATGCATGTAATGACACGGAAATCCAGGAATTTTGGAAACGTTTGACGAACATGGCATGCCAGCTCGGTTCACGCGTGAGCGTCTATCGTCATTTGGGAATATATGACGAGCAAACATGGATGGGCGGGCAGGAGAACATCAGGGGGGAGTTCAAACAAACCGAATACATGCGCGAAGGATTGCTGGAGCAGGCGGCATATCGCATGAGGTTGTCGAAAGCCGAGTCCAAAGAAATGCAAATGAAGAGAATGGTTTCGAAAATAAACGCACAGGAAAAAATTGAGATATCGGAATGGTTAGAGGAGCAGGTGCAGCGCTTCAAGAAAGGCATTGATCTCCGACCGAGCAATATCACAGGCTACACGAGTCCTGACCAAGGGTATCAGGAGCTAATGCATCTTCAAAATGTTTCCAAGGACGCATTGCGTCTCTTGCCTGAGACGTATCACACGTTGATTTTTGACGGCCTGGCGCAGCTCAAGGTGAAACAAAAGTGTCCGCTGGATGATATACGCAGACAAAGGGAAATCCTCCAGAATGCCATACATGCTCACTTCGGAGGCAAAAATGGTGGGCCTCCCAAGAGCACAATCGACTATAAGTTTGTTCCTTCCAGCTGCGCGGCGGTCGTTCAAGGCGTGCGGTTGGGGGAATACGACTCGGATGACAGGACTCAAGATGGAAGGCAGCCCGTACAAAGCCGAAAGAGGGTCTTTGATGGCCTTTGGAATGATGAGAGTTCGTATGTGGGCAGGTCGCTGGCTTTTTTTCAGGAGACCGGCAACGACGGCAATTATCATCGGCGCATGCTTTTCTCCATGCCCACGGAGGATCGTCGATCATGGAGCGTCCATGTGGCCATGAAACAGACATACTTTTACCTGAATGGAAAGCAAGAAGGATCCATGATCGTGACGAACCAGTCGGAGGAAATACCGTACGACCGGTGGTCTCTTCGCTACCCGGAAATCGACCGTCTCTTGCAAACCTTTTTTAAGGATAAAGAAAATACAATCCTTGGCGAAAAGGCGAAAAAGCAGGAAGAAAAGGAGCGAACGGATCGGGAAGTCGCCCGGCTTATGCTGGACGCATTGAAGAACAAACAAGAGAGGATGAATAAAGTGAAAATCGGCTTCACGCCATTGCTACTTGCCGATGCCGGGTTGCGGGCGAAGGTTTTCGCGCGCCTTGTCCGCGACCCCAACGTTCCCAAAGAGGTCATTGCCTTGCTGACACAGCGAAACGACAACATCATGCCCTCCGCAATGGCCGCACTGCATAAAGAGCAGCGAAAAGAATCGCTTCGCCAATACAGCAAGACTGTTCAAGAATGGATGGAATATTTTCTCCAGAACCAATCCTATCCTGACGGGATGACAAAGGAAAAGCCTACGGATGAAATGGTTCGTGCATATCTCTGGATGAGCCAGTGCCTCGTAGCCCCTGACGGCACAATCGTCCCGCCGGATTTTTTCCGAAAGCCTGATTCGAAGGCCGGCGAGGAAAACCAGAAGGGAGAGATGCGGAAATTCCTCGAGATGCAAGCCGAACCCATTGTCGATCGCGAGGCGCAGGCGGAAGCCAAGAAGGTTGTGGAATGGTTGCAGCTCATCGAGAAGGCGAAAACAACAAAAGACCGTTTCACCTTTGTCCCAGACAGGCCGGATTCAAAAAAAGGAAATTACATTATGCGTTGGAAGGATCGCAAAGATGGGCAGGAATATATTATCGCCACCGGTGTGAGTCCATATGACCGGAACAGGGATTCCGATGAAACAAAATTGACGGAGGGCAAGAATCACGATCCAGATCCCGACCGCGGACACGGGTTTGCCTTTCACGTTTACACGCTTGACGTGGATCTTACACAAGCAAACTACTGGCAAAACGCTCCCACAGTTATGGGTTGGTGGGTTCCGACGGTGGACGCATGGCGCACACTGGATGACATGCCCAAACGCATTGCGCTCGCAGTGGTGACAACCCCGTTAGACGATGATTTCAATCAATCCCTTTGGCGTCTCCTCAACTGGCATGCGTATCGGGTAGAAGGCGGCGGCCTCGGCTACACGGGAGACATAAACTATAAGCATGTCCTCCACGATAAATTATTGGCACTTTATCCCTACATCGAAGATAGGAAACGTTTTTTGGAGGTCATTGCAGATCAACTGAATATCAGTGACGAAAAGACGGTTGAGGACATTGGAAAATATCTGCGAGCCAACTATCGATCTTCCGGGCTCGCTCTCAAGCCCGGCGGGGGCAGCAGATTTGTTGATGAATACATTATGGATATTTTTCGAGATCCTTCGCGTTCGCCCAGACCCCTTTCATTCCAAGGCGGCGGTCCGACAAACGCGCAAATTGGTCCTGCACGTTAAAAGGTCCAGTAGACCTGTAGAGAAGAATTTTCTTGCAGCTGTGACTGATTGAGCAGTGTTCCCGTTAAGGGTTGGATGCCATGTTTTGATTAGATATGCCATCTTCCCTTGACCCTTCTCTCCAGCTCCCCTACCCTCCACAAGCTTTTTGCCGTGTACTAGCGGCACAGTCCGTTTCTCCTTCTATTGAATGCCCATCACCTCCTCCGCCATCAAGGCCGCCAAGCAGAGCGAAGCGCGACGCATCCGCCGCCAGCCCCATAAGACGCATTTGAAGACCACGCTTCGCAAGTTCGCCGATTTCATCAAAGAAGGCAAGAAGGCCGAGGCCGCTGCACTGCTCCCGCAGGTGTACAAGGCGATTGATATGTCGGTGAAGAGGCACATCATCCACCGCAATAACGCGGCCCGCAAGAAATCTGCGGCGGCGAGGATGGTGAGATAAAGAGTCCGAAGAAGCCGAGGAATCCGAAGAGTCCGAGGATTATTGTTGTATGAAGCTTTGCACTCCTCGGCATCGTCGGTATCGTCGGACTCATCGGAATCCTCATGCGCTTTCTCGCCCTCGACATCGGCACGCGCAAGACCGGCATTGCGTTCCTGGATGAAGACACGGCCGTCCCCCTGCCGCTCGATACATTCTATCACGATACCCAAGAGCAGCTCCTCTCGCACGTGCTCGCGCTCGTCGATGAGCGAAGCATAGACAAACTCCTCATTGGCCTTCCCCTTCTGCCGTCCGGTGACGAAGGGGCGCAGGCGGCGTTCGTGCGCGGCATCGCGTCCCAATTGGCACACAAGATTCCCGTCACGTTCGTGGACGAGCGCTACTCCACACCGCCGTCTCGCTCATCAAAGCACGATGTGCATCCGTCGCACTTCGACGGCGATGCGGCGGCGGCGTGTTCACTCTTCGAGAAAGCGCGACTGCTTCGATAAAAAATTTTTGATCGTCATGCAAAATGGCTGAATGTCTGAGTGGTTTGCAACGCACTCGAAGAATTTTGATCGGTGTTCGCTCTCGCTTGCGCACCATTTCTCCATTTCGCCATTCAACCGTATCTATTGTAATGAAGAGCCATCCAAACATCTCAAGGATGGTCGAATTTTTGCTCAATTTGACATTTGACAAAACAATCAATAGTATTAATATAACCTTCTTTTGATCCTTGGACAGATCGATTTGCCGGAAACTACAGGAAGCAATATCTCGTGGGTTCCGTCTACCCCAACCGTTCGAATAACTTTTGCTTCTGTCAATCTTCTGGTAGAACGAGGGTTGTTTAATTTTTCCCCCTGTCCCTGCATGTCTTCCTCCGCCACCATCACCACTTCATCCCAAGCGCAAGCGGCGACTCCCCAGCTGACGCTCAACTTGCAAGAAGTGTTGCATACCCTTTTCATGGTACTTACGGAGAAAGAGGTGACGGTCATCAAGAAGCGTTTCGCACTGTTTGGGCAGCCAAAGCAAACACTGGAAAAAATCGGGAAGCATTTCAAAGTGACACGCGAGCGTATCCGCCAGATCGAGAGCATTGCCTTGAGCAAGCTCAAGCGCACGGTGCGCACCACCCGCCTGGACGAAGTGAATGAGATGGCCAAGAGCCTGCTTCGCGTGCACGGGGGGGTGATGGCCGAAGATGACCTCGTGAGCCAGGTGCTCAAGCGCATTCAGGGCAGCACCGCCGCCGACGGCGCGATGCTCCGCCTCTCCTTCTCCATCGACCACGAGATGAGCAATACGGCGCGCACGGTCACCTTCCTTCCCCTGTGGCGCCTTGCGTCGCTGGCAGCCGAGGACATTTCACTCATCGTCGACAGCATCGTGAAGATCCTCAAGAAGCGCAAAACATGCATGAAACAAGAAGAACTCATCTCGGCCATCCAGTCGCTCAACCTCTTCAAGGACCGCGTGCCAAGCAACGAGCTCATCATGAGCTGCCTGCACATCGATGAGAGACTGCGCGAGATCGACGAGGGCTGGGGTCTCACCGAGTGGAGGTTCGTGCGGCCGCGCAGCATCCGCGACAAAGTGGAGATCATCCTCAAGAAATCGGGTGAGCCGCTGCACTTCATGGAGATCGCCAACCGCATCCGCGAAGCGAATTTCGACCACAAGAACGTGACGGTGCAGGCCGTCCACAACGAGCTCATCCGCTACCCGCAATTCGTGCTCGTCGGCCGGGGGCTCTATGCGCTGCGCGAATGGGGCTACGAGCCGGGAACGGTGGCGGACGTGATCGAACGGATCTTGCAGGACAAAGGACCGCTCAGCAAAAAAGAAATCATCGCCGAGGTGGCCAAGCAGCGCACGGTGAAGGTCGGTACCATTTCGCTCAACCTCCAGAAGATGCCGTACTTCACGCGCGTCGGCCGTGCCGTGTACGCCTTCGACCCGAGCAAGAAGACGGGCGCTATCAGCTGAGAGTTTCAGAGTTTCAGTGGTTCAGAGATAACAGGTAACCGGCTACCACTTTCTCAGAAACTCTGAACCGTTGAACCGCTGTATCACTGCGGTGGGTGTGGTACACTTTTCACAAATGTCACATCGCTCAATAGCGGCTTCCGTCCTCCTCACCGCGGTCCTGTTGCCATTGAGCGCGTGTCATAAACAAGCAGCCGGCCCTCTGCCCTCGGGCATCCAGACAGTCTCGGGCACGTTGCAGGCGGCGGCGCCATCGCTCAAGCGCCGCGGGACATTTGTGCTGCTCTCAGGTAATACTCCGCTCTACTACGTCGAAAGCGCGACCATCAATCTCACCCCGCTCGAGGGCCGCGACGTGGCGCTGCAAGGTACCGTGGAAGCGAACACCGACCCGTCGGCGGAGCCTGTGCTGGTGGTGCAACGTGTGGTGAAAGGTGGTGATGAGCCGACAAAACTATGGAAGATTCTGGGGCTTGGATTATCCCTCGAGGTGCCGCAGAGCTGGCATGCGTCCATCAAGCAAGACAGGGGCGAATTCACGCTCTCGGGGTCCACGTTCCCCGTCCTGAGCATTTTCCGCCAGAGCACCACGTCCCTCCCTTTCCAGTTTGATTCGCCCCCAACGGGGTCGTCATCCACGCTGAGGTTTACGCCTCTCTTCACCGGCGGCAGGCATGGTCTGAGCGTCCTCGACCAACAGCAAGCGGCGTACACGGTCTATGTACGGCCCGACAGAAGCGCCGATCCCATCCTGACGCTCGTATTCGACCTCTCGCAGAGCGAGACGGGCAGGGAAGACATCGCGCTCTTCATGAAAATCACCCATAGCCTTACCTTCGCATCGGGCGGCGCTCAAGGCGCGCAGTCGGCCTCCGCGGACGCAGTATCCTCCGAGATCGGTAAGCCCTGCGGCGGGCCGGCCGGCATCCTCTGCCCCCAAGGCCTCTACTGCCAGATCACCGACACTGCGACGAATGTGGGGCGGTGCGCGAGGTTTTGAGGCGCCCCCATCCCTAACCCTTCCCCCATGGGGGAAGGGAAATGTGTGTGTTTTGTGTTCGTCGGCGTTCCCTCGCCCGCCCGCCTGCGCGACGGCTACGGCGGGCAGGTGGGGGAGGGTGCCCCGCGAAGCCGGGCGGGTGGGGGAAAGGGAAATGACAGAGCACATGGAATCTCTCAAAGCCCTCATTCGTTTAGAATCTTTCACCTCCTCGATCTGTCTGCATAGGGTGTACATTCATACACCATACTATTTTTCTGCAAATACAAGGGCATTTCTTTGACTCCCTCATTGCCTCATCTAATATGGGTGTACTCTCGTACACCTGCAGTTGCCTGAGTCATCCTTCACTTCCATTTTCCCCTCTTCTACCATGCCAAAGACTTCTTCCTCGTCCGCCGTTATGGATCCCGTAAAACCCAAAGCTCCTTCCTCCACGCCCAAGCATGATGCGTCGTCCGCGAAGGTGGATGCCATCAAGTCGGCGTTGGAACAGATTAAGAAACGCTACGGCGACGGCGCCATCATGGAGATGGGCGACGCGCCGAATGTCCAGATCGAGAAAACGTCGTCGGGATCGTTGTCGCTGGATATCGCGCTGGGCGGGGGTATGCCGCGCGGGCGCATCATCGAAATCTACGGCCCCGAATCGTCGGGAAAGACGACGCTTGCTCTCCACTCCATCGCTGAGGTGCAGCGCAGAGGCGGCCGGGCGGCGTTCATTGACGCCGAGCATGCGCTCGACGTGCAGTATGCCAAGAAGATCGGCGTGAACATCGATACCCTGCTCGTGTCACAACCCGATAGCGGCGAGCAGGCGCTCGAGATCGCCGAAACGCTCGTGCGCTCCGGCGGCATCGATATCGTCGTCATCGATTCCGTTGCGGCGCTCACCCCCCAGGCCGAGATCGACGGAGCCATGGGTGATTCGCACATGGGTTTGCAGGCAAGGCTCATGAGCCAGGCGCTGCGCAAGCTCACGTCGATCGTGAGCAAGACCAACTGTTCGGTGATTTTCATCAACCAAATCCGCATGAAGATCGGCATCATGTTCGGCAACCCCGAAACCACCTCGGGCGGCAATGCCCTCAAGTTCTATACGTCTTTGCGCCTCGATGTCCGCCGCATTGATAAAGTGACCGAGAAAACCTCCAAAGACGCCGCGGCAAGCCCGTCCGACGGCCAGGACATCATCGGCAACCGTACCCGCGTCAAAGTCGTCAAAAACAAGGTCGCCCCGCCCTTCCGCCAGGCGGAATTCGATATCCTGTACGCTACCGGCATCAGCAAGCAGGGCGAAATCCTCGATTTGGGGGTCAAGTACGGCGTCCTCGAGAAATCCGGCACCTACTTCCGCTTTGGCGAGGAAACCCTCGGCCAGGGACGCGAGCAGGCGCGGCTCTATCTTCTCCAGAGCCCAAAGACCGCCGAGAAAATTGAGAAAGAGATCCGCGCCGCGGCGATGATTGATTAACGGAGGTACCGAACCTCCGTTATGTAACGCATTACCATTTCTAGCAGCGGAGGTTCCCTTCGACCTGACTCAGGGCGGGCTATACCTCCGCTGCCCTTTCCGCTAGGGTTTTGTCATGTCCAAAGAGCTCTTCCAGGGTGCGGGGTGGGAAATCCGTCAGGAGACGGCGATGCTCCCCGACGGCCGGTCGAAGACTGTGGCGAGGGCATATACATCCGACAGCGTCACTATCCTGGCTTTCCCGAGCGAGAAGTCCGTGCTGGTTCTATGTGAATACCGGCCGTTCTACAATGGCTACGTGTGGATGCTTCCCAGCGGCAAAGTTGATAAGGGCCGGACCATGCCGTGGCGGCGCGCAGGGAATTGCGGGAGGAAACAGGCTTTGATGCAAGGCTTATGGAACCGTTCTTCTCTTTCCGGCACAGTGAGCGCATTGGGTACGAGGTATATGTGTACATTGCCAGGGATTTACACCACTCCCCTCTTGCCCAGGACGAAACCGAGCTCATTGAAGTTCATGAGTTGCCACTGGAGCAGGCGATGGAGAAGCTGCTCACGAGCAAGCCGATTCACAGCTCGAGTGCGCTTGCGCTGCTCCGTTATCTCCATGAACATCGACGGTAGCAATATCCACACTACTTCCACACTTTGTCCATAGATGGGAAAATGATTGCAGGATTGAGCCAGTGCATTCGATTGATGCGGCGGTAGTTGGTCGTACAATCTCTATCCGCGTACGAGTTGGATTCTGCGGACAGCATCGTTTCATTCTCATACTACCTTGCCACCCGTTTCCTCGCCCTCTTCGGCGCTCTTACAGGGACAACCGCATTCGGTGGAGGCGGAACGGACGG
>CAZAUW010000020.1:0-10095 GCA_964488295.1 uncultured Candidatus Peribacteria bacterium | reverse complement strand
TTATCCGGGTGCTGTGTGGCCATGGTGACGGGAGGCCAGGGCATGGGGGGAGAGTACAGGAAATTCATCCGACATTTAAACCCCTGATGAGCATGTTTACGAATACGGTTATTTGTTCTTCTCTATGGGTGCATGTCGCATCGTATCGGCAATCACTTTGCTTATCTCACGGTAAAGCTCACTACGGAGATCCTCTCTACCCAACCTCTCATGTCTTGCCAATGCCTTCTGGCGTGCAAGGACGGCCTCAATCATTTTTCCCTTATTGGAAATGAAAGCATCTTTGCAACGGGCAATATCCGCCAGTGTAAGTTCTTTTGGTTCGACTTTCTCGATTCTCATGAGTCTTTCTATCCATTCTTTCACTTCCTCGATTCTCGTGACTCTTTCCTTCAATTCTTTCACATCAGGGAAATGTAGCAGGATCTCACCAAAATGTTCAGAAAGCGTTCGGGCAATCTCTTTCATTTCTTCAGCATCCTCCATTTTTTCACGTTCTTCCTTTTCTTTCTGTTGAGACTCCTCCCATGACCGCCATAGTTCGTTACGGTCTGTTTTCCCTGCGCTCTCAGTCTGCTTTGGACAACAACCATTTTGCAACAAAGAAGCACAGAGCAATGTGACTGCATATCCTGCTTGTTGAACCCTGCCAAAGGAATTCCGCCGGTTGCCATTTGTGTTCAACCCGCGATTTGACTCGATATTCTTCATGTAAAAAATGTAAATCAAATTTTACAATTGGTCAAACTGAATGCAAAGGTTCTTTTTTTCATGTAGATAGCCTTGGTGTTATACTTTTCACCATCATGCCCCGATCGCAGCAACGCAAGAAGGTGAAGACGGTTTTGGCTGAAACGCAAAAGGTTACTTGGCAGACGATGGGAGAAACAGCGGTGATTCTCGCGTCTGTCATCGTTGCGTATATCCTGATCAAGGGGACGGGCGTCCTCACGTTCTCCGCGCCCGTGGAGGGGGTGGTGAGCCTGGGCGCGATCGTCTTTGTGGGCTTGCTCGCGGCCACATCCTCGTGCCTGGCGATCGTCGGCGGGCTTCTGCTTTCTGTCTCGGCGCACTGGCACGAGCGTATGCATTCCACCTCGCGCTGGGAGAAGTTCCAGCCGCTCGTGCTCTTCAATATCGGCCGTCTTGCGGGATACTTCATCCTCGGCGGTCTTGTGGGGCTGCTCGGCAAAGCGCTCACGCTCTCGCTGCATGCCACCGGCATGCTCACGGTGGTCGTTTCGCTCGTGATGCTCTTCCTAGGCCTGCAAATCCTGCGCATTGTCCCCAAAGAGTACTGCCGCCTGCCCCTGCCGGCGCGCATGCGTGCAAAAATTGCCGAACTCTCGAAAACCCACAGCAGTCCGATGGCGCTGGCGCTCGGCGCGCTCACTTTCTTCCTCCCCTGCGGTTTCACCCAATCCATGCAGCTCCTGGCGCTCGCTTCGGGTAATTTTCTTTCAGGCGGTCTCATCATGCTCGCGTTCGCCCTGGGCACGCTGCCCTCGCTTCTCGGCATCAGTGCGCTGAGTTCCGTACTCCAGGGCAAGGCGTCGCGGATCTTCTTGAAGTTCTCGGGCGCGGTCGTCTTGCTGCTGGGATTCTTGAACCTGCAAAGCGGCCTCCTGCTCACGGGCATCGATGTCCCGCCGCTCCTGGGGCTCCACGGGCTTTCGCAGGCGGCGCCGGCGGCCGACCCGTACGTGACAGTGAACGGCAAAGGCCAGCAGATCATCAGCCTCTACGTGTCCGATCGCGGTTACGCGCCCGATTCCTTCACCATCGCCCCGGGCAAAGAGACGTGGGTATACGCCGTCGCCCGCCGGGCGCTCACAGGCTGCGCCAACTTCCTCACGGCTCCGGCGTTCAACTTGATCACCCAGGTACACCCGGGCGGCAACTGGCTGGGGCCGATCGAAAACCCGCGGCAGAATTTCACCCTCCTCTGCTCCGCGGGCATCCTGCGGGCGGAAGTGCATGTGAAGAACTCATAGCCGCCACTACTGCGCCTCCTTGCACGGGACGGTAGGATCCGATACGCAGCTCTCGGTGGGCGCCGGCCCGCGCGCGGGGCAGGTTTTGGAGTAGAGGCAGGCATCGTGGGTCATGAGAGACCACTCGCGATGGAGTTCGGCTTCCCATTTGTCTTCAGGCATGACATCTCCCCATCCATTGAATGAGATGAGAATTGCGTCGCCATCCTTAAAAACGTATGCGGGATCGAAATTCGTCTGATTGTCATTCATGACCATCACCCAATCCTTATGCGCCGCTTCGTCTTGGCAAACCTCGCGGGTCTGCGGGAAATGCACACACAGGTTGTGGCCATTCTGCACTCGGAATGTTGCGCCGAGAGTTTCAAAGAAATCACGCAGGGTGAGCCCCGGCTTGTGGCGGTGGATCACATGGCCGTTCCCATCGTGCAGATGCAGGTATAGCCGTAAATCCCCCGCCTTGAGCTTGGCCTCCTGCGCTTCGGTCGTCATGTACTTCGCCGCCGAGAAATCCAGCTGCTTGCCATTGATCCACACGGCAAAATCGGCGTGGGTGTGGTTGGGGTCGGGATTCACGGCGGGCTCAGGCGTGGGGATAAAGACGACGGCGGCCACGGCGCCGCAGAGAAGAACCAGTCCGGCGAGGGCCACAAACCAGCGATGGAGCATGGGGCGAAAGGAAAGTGCCGCGATCATAACCCCTTCGCGGCCACGAATCACGGCAAAAAAGAAGACAGGGCGGAAAGCCGGTGCTACGCTGCGAAGACTATGCCGCACATCAAGCTCGCCAAATACTCGCTCGTCATTGCGCTCGCATTCGTGTTCCTTGTTTTCGGGATCGGGAAATTCACCACTCCCCTCGCCTGGATCGGCTTCCTGCCAGCCTGGATGGACGGGCTGATGGGCTTTTCGAAGAACATCTGGCTCCAGATCATCGCCGTCAGCGAGATCGCGATGGCCATCCTCATCACCATCCCCAACCACTACGTGCGCAAAACGGGCGCCGTGCTCATCGTTCTGCACTTGCTCGCCGTGCTCTGGCAGGTGGGCTGGAACGACATCGCCGTGCGCGATACCGGCCTGCTCCTGAGCGGTATCGGGCTGTTCTTCCTGGCGTAGCCCTCCGAAGCCTCATCCATGTGACCACCGTTCATCGACAACTCTTTTTCCTGGTGGAATTGGACCAACATCATTCTGCAACATGTGATTCAAGCTCTTAGCAAGCAAACCGATACGTTCGCCAACATATTGTTTTCCATCCGGGCGTTGTTGCGCAGTCGCATCTCTGCCAGTACCTACTTCACCGGGATGCAAAGTTCTGTCCTGTGTAGAAATGTCAGGTGGACAATCATTTTGCGCCATAAAAATAGGGGGGAATTTCCTCCCAGTGTTCGCTCCTTCGAAAATTTGTCAAAAGAAAAGAAGTATACGAAACAAATTGCGCTTACATTGCTCATTTTTTGGGCCACGGTCGGGATTGAACCCATGACCCCAGGCTTATGAGTGCTGTGCTATACTCGACGTATGATACAGATTACCCAAAATTCAATCATGAAAAGAAAAGAGGCTCTCCAAACGGCCAGCCGGTTCAAGAAAGCTCCCGAGGATGCAGGCGTACGTTTCATTTCGGTGATGGTAACAAGGGTCGCCAAAGATCATATCTCTTGGTGATTGAACTATTTATACGCCCTCAACATCAATCGACGCTGCCTGCCTCTGAGACACGATGACTGTACCGTCAAGATATTTTGTTGTGACAAAAGACAGTCCACGTAGTGGGTCGTTGCTTTTCACTGCAATGACATCACCAACTTCAAGAATAAGTTTCCCAATTTGCCCGCGACCAACCATGTGTTTAACTTCAACACGTTTTGTTATTATATAACTCTCACCTGGTATGAGCGGCGATTTTTCTGCGGGTAATTCCATGTAGGATGGAGAATGAGAAAGATGTTTCATTGTATCACAAGTTTCCAATAATGGGAATGTGGTGCCACGGGTCGGGATTGAATCCCTCAGGGGACCTTCGGCCGTCTCCCCCAGGCTGATGCGTGATGGTCGAACGCGAAGCGCGGAGACCGTGAGCGAGTCCCAGCACCTTCGCAAAGGTGCGGGGCGAGTCGAATGGTGGCAAGGGTCTCCAAAGATCATATCTTTTAGTCGTTGATTTCTCTCATCCTTGAAACAATGAATTGCAAATCGTTCACCGATATTTTTCCAAAGAGTAGCATTGAGCCATGAGGTGCTTTTCTTGTGTGGAACTACCGGAGAATCTTTGGCATACCTTTTCGTCATGGGTTGTCATTACATAAGAAGTATAACAGTCATAAATTGCTCCAAGATAATTTTCATACATAAGAACCCTCGATTCACACTCTGCTGAGCCTTGACATAATTCCTTTCTCTGTTCTTCAGTTTTTATCTGAGGCTTGAGTAGATCTCCCAATTCATCACACACTTTTACATCCTTATAGTTCGACGCTATCTGTCCATAGCAAAAAGAATTCACGCCGCACGCTTTTGTATTTTTTCTGGCTACAGCGACATTCACGTAGCAATCCCATCGAGGCTGAATATCTGGAACAGCCTCAGGTAACTTATCGCAGAGGCTTGGGTTGTTTTCCCGGATGGCCTGTTCGGTTGTTGCTTTGATCAAGTCATGATCCACGTACAAGGCTTTTCCCAAAAAATACAGGAAGAGAAAAATTGCCATCGCTATAAAGAACACAATCCCCAGACTCGCATATCCCATGATTTTAAGGGGCCTCCTGATATTCATATGCCGATTTTACCATGTTTTTCGATGGTGCCACGGGTCGGGATTGAACCGACGACCCCAGGCTTATGAGTCCTGTGCTCTACCAACTGAGCTACCGTGGCAAGAATAGTTACACAGATCGTACCAGAATCGGAAAGTACAGAGTCACTCGCCCGCCGAAGCTCACAAGCGAAGGCGGGCCGTGGCTTTTCTAAAGATCAAGCGCGCGGATTATGCAGCAAGAAACTTGAATAATGAAGCATTTTTCCATCCCATACTCATGATTTCGACATCTACTTCTTGATCAAGAGTTACTTGCTACTTCGTATGACAAAACTGGATGCTCGATTGATCTACCATCTCTCCGAAATTTTGGAGTGAGACTTTCAAATCGGATGGGACCGGGATACTCGCAATAGTCTCAGGCTTGGCGCAGGTGCCCTGCTCATCACCGGCCCAGTGATCCACCTGCAGACGCGAAGGACTCAGGAATTTTGTGATGATGTACTCATCCCCCACTCCCGCCCACCACGAGGTGAGCACGGCGACCGCTTGCCGATCCTGAGCATCATAGTAGGCGTAGGCATTGGGGTTCACGTATTGCACGTCGCCCAGGATGTCGCCCAAGTCAATCGTCTTCGAGACGACACCGCTCAATTGCAGGTTTACTGTGGAATGCACAGTCGCCTGTGCATCGGTACTCGAGGATTTGTGGAGCGTGATGGTGAGACTGGCCATCGGCGACGAAGCCTGCATGGCGGACTCCGACGAGGCGGCCGACGATGTGCTTGAGGAAGAACCGCCCGGGGACGACGCGCAACCGGCGCAGAGCAGGACAGCTGAAGACAGCGCAAATACGGAGTACTTCATGGCGCCATCCTAACACTGCGCTTCCCACTTGCAACCCGGTTCTTTTCCCTTTGGCACAAGCAAAACGGTGATGTGAGAGTAATAGACTTATTGACCATTCTGTAGTATAATTATTAGAAAATGCCCACAAAGAAACATAAACGGCAAAGGCTGCTACTTCGCCGCTCCGTACTGCTCTGCTGGCTGCTCCTGGCGTGCGCGGCGGGGATACTCCTGCAATCGCATGCGCCGCTCTCGCAATTGAGTAATCCCGAGAACAATGCCGCATGCGATGCCACTCATGCGCCTGTATCGGCGAACTCTACCGACATCCCGCAGAAGGTATTCGCCGGAGAGGCATTCACGGCAAACTTTTGGCTGAAGAACACGGGGAATTCGATCTGGGAGGGTGACCGGACGTCATCCGGCGGCACGCTGCCGTACGCCTTCGCGATCAAGCAGGGATTTTGGTCGGCGAACCCCACCCCGCTCCCCGCAGGAACGTTCTACCCCGGCGACACTGCCTCCCTTGCAATCTCCGCCACCGCGCCCGTGGCGCCCCAGCCGGACTGCAAAAAGAACAGCGACGGATCACAGGATTGCCCCTTTGACGGCCAGATGACAAGCGTTGGCATCGCCTTCGGTTCGGCCTGCTCCAACACGATTCATATCGATCCCTTCGCGGGCCAGTGCGTGTTCGATCCCCTCTCGGTGAGCGATCCAAGGCTCATCAAAGGAACGCCGTTTCGGACGATCGTCCTCTGCCGCAATCTGGGACGCAACACCTGGAAAGCCGGCGAGTTCGCGCTCGAAGCCGACAGTCCTTCCAACCGCAAGCGCTGGGGCATCGAGAGCATCCCCTTGCAGGAAGACCTGGCGCCCGGTGACATTGCGATTTTCCTCCTGCGGCCCGTAAGCCCGAACGACACGTACAATGCCGCGTGCGCCACGCGCAAAGACAACTCCGTCGACTGCCTGCTCGCCTTCCATCTGGTGCATGTGTCCGACAAGCTGGCTTTCGCCCGCGTACAGCAGGCGTTCCATGTGTTTGACCCGGCGCTGACCCCTTTGCCCGATAAACTCTCCATCGCCGTCACATCCTACGGCATGAGCGCCGACGGCAGGATCCAGACGGTCACGCGCGGCCAAAACGCATGGTACTTCTTCACTGTCAGTAATACCGGGCTTGGGGACGCCACCAATGTCGTCCTCACGGACTCCTATCCGCGGCAATTTTTCCAATACGTCGCTGCGGGGAGCACGCCCGGCTGCACCGACCAGGGCAAGAACGTCACCTGCACGGTGCCGAGGATCGCGAGAGGGACATCGGCGCAAATCCAGCTGCGGTACCACATCGTCCTCACCTCTCCCTGCACGACTGATGCCTTCGTGCGCCCGGTCGCGCGCATCCAAAGCGATATGACCGAGTTCCAGTCGGTGCCCCAGCGCAGCCCCTACGCAGTATCGCTTGCCTGCGCAGTCTCTGCGTCGTCAGGGGCAAAAACCGGAGTGACTGCTTCGCAATCATCCATAGCAGCAAAGAAGACAAACAGTTCCGGTGGTGCTCGATAGGGTGCATCAACGCAAGTGACCGCCACTCGTTTCATGCAAACTTGGAAGGAAGAACCAGGGCGTTCCCTCTGCGTCTGGAACTTCTTTCATGGCTTGTGGGCGACAAAAATCCCGCCTCGTGCGCACAAAATCCTCCGGGTGATGTGGCATGGCCGGCGGCCTTTCGTATCCTGACGGCAACGATCTTTTTCCTCTCCCCACTGCATGTCGCGCTCCACCGCCATCCTGCTCGGCCTCCTGCTGCTGGCTGCTGCAATCCTCTTCCTGCTTCATCGGCCTTCCCCCCTCCCAAACCCCCACTGGCGCCCGCCGCCGCGCAGCAAGACCGCACACTGCAGGGCGCATGACGGCCTCCCGGATGCAGCCTGCACGCCGGGGGCGCTTTTCCCTTCGGCCACCGCCGGACAAATTTGCATACCCGGCTACGCGCGCTCGGTGCGCAATGTGCCCGTGCGCGAGAGGAACGCCGTCTTCGCCGAGTATGACATCGCGGCCCATCCTCCCGGCGCCTACGAAGTGGACCACCACATCAGCCTGGAACTCGGCGGCACCAATGATATCGCGAACCTCTGGCCGGAGCCTGCGGCCGACCCCTCGCCGGGGTTCCACGAGAAAGACACGGTGGAGAACCTCCTGCATACGCAGGTATGCGCGGGCAAGATGTCGCTCAATGAGGCGCAGCGCGAGATCGCGACGGATTGGTTACAGGTGTTGCAACATTGATAGGTCGGTTTCGTATGTTGTACATCGTCTGTGGCATGTCGTATCGATCATTCTTCCATATACGACATACGATATACCACATACCATAGAGAGCATGAAAAAATCTTCCGCCACCCGCGTCATTCTTCTCTGTCTCCACGGCTGGGGCGGGTCCAAGGAATCGTTTACCGAGCTGCGCAAAGCGCTCAACGATACAGACATCGAAATCCTCACGCCGGACCTCCCCGGCTTCGGCGACGAACCTGAACCAACCAAAACATGGACCAATGACGACTATGCGGATTGGGTGCGGGATTGGATCGGGAGGAATATCGGCGAGAAGCGGTTCTTGCTCCTGGGACATTCGCACGGTGGCCGCATCGCAGTCAAGCTCGCGGCGCGCCACTCGCTGCCAATCACGCACCTGTACCTGTGCGCGCCGGCGGGCATCCGCAGGAGGCAACCCGTCAAGCGCTTCGTCGGCTTGGCGCTCGCCAAGACAGGCAAGGCGCTCCTGAGCCTTCCCATCCTGCTCAACCACGCCAAGCCGCTCGCGCGCCGCGTCCTCTACAGGTTGCTACGCACCCACGACTACGAGCAGGCCTCGCCCGCCATGCGCCAGACAATGATCCGCGTGACGACGGAGGATATGCGTCCGCTGCTTGCCGGCATTCACATCCCCACCGATATCTTCTGGGGCACCGATGACCGCATGACACCCTACACGGATGCCGTGATCGTGAAAAACGGGATCAAAGGGAGCGTGCTCCACACCTATCCGGGCGTCACGCACCGCGTGCATCGGGATAGGGCGAAGGAGATTGCCAGCGTCATCAAACGGACGATGGGTTGAGAAACGATGGTTCAATGACCGTTGGCTGGTTACTCGTTGCTCGATGTTGACCTGTCGAGCAACCCTTCGGTTTTGCCCTATCGAGCAACCCTTCGATTTGACTCAGGACAGGCGAGCCAACGAGCAACGAGAAACATTCACGAGTACAATTCCGCTATCGGTAACCCATTCCTCCTCACCGGCCTCGCTCTTCTTGCATCCCTCTCTCCCCTCCTGACGCTCAGCAAGCTCTGGCAGGTGAAGGAGTGGCGCTGGGACAGGTTGCTCGAACACCTGCGCCGCGAAGGCTGGTTCATCCAGCTCTTCGGCCTCGCGCGGCCCTCGGTGTTCGTTACCTTCAACCTGCTGTTCTTCGCGCACCTGCTTTCTTTCCAGTTGTGGCTCCTGGCCTTCCTGCTCGCATTGGACGCTCTGGGCGCGGCGCAAGTGCTCGTTCGCAAACAGAAGAAACCGGTGTGGACGCAGAAAGCCGTGGTGATTGTCTCCACGTCCCTCATGATCACGCTGGTACTCGCGGCGCTTGGAGCATGGAATGCCGTCCCGGGCGCCGCCGTGTTCCTGCCGCTGCTCGCATTGATGCAGCCGTTCACCCTGGCCGTGTCGTGGCTCCTCTGGAAACCCGTGGACGGTTTTTTGAAGAAGAGAATCATCAGACAGGCAAAAGCCCTTCGCGAACGGCATCCGGAACTCACGGTCATCGGCATCACGGGGAGCGTGGGCAAAACGACCACGAAGGAATTGATCGGGCATGTGCTGGCCGACCTGCATCCCCATGTGACGCCCGCCTTCGTGAATTCCGAAATCGGCTTGGCCAGGTGGATGATTCAGACCCTATCCAATCTACAAAAAACCGAAGTCCGAAGTCCGAAGTCCGAAGTCCTCGTAGTAGAGATGGGCGCCTACCGCAAAGGCGAGATCGCACTCATGAGTAGTTACGTGCAACAGACGATCGGGGTCGTGACGTTTGTGGGGACCCAGCATCTGGCGCTCTTCGGATCGCAGGAAGATTTGTGCGAGGCGAAATCCGAGATCCTCACGCACCTGCCGCAAGACGGCCGCGCGTTCCTCAATGGCGACAGCGAACTCTGCAGGGGCATCCAGGGCGCATGCCCGTGCCCCGTCACCGTCGTCGGCACGGGCGGCCGGGAAGACCTGGAGGCGTTTGACATTGAGGAAACGCCGACGGGAATCCGCTTCAAGGCACTGGAGACTCTGTTTGAGGTCCCCCTGCACGGCACGCATAATGTCACAAATGTCCTCCTTGCCATCGCCGTCGCGCGCCACCTGGGCGTTGATGCTGGGGTGATCCGGCAGAAACTCAAAACCTTCCAACCCCCTTCGCATACCTTCAACGTGCGCAGGCACGG